>NZ_JAEHBO010000296.1:0-231 GCF_016483575.1 Bacillus cereus group sp. N12 | reverse complement strand
GGATATGAAAATGGAAAAATATATAGTTAGCAAGCTTCGGAGCACCAGTTGTGTTTTCGCAGAAGATGAGACCCGGTTACTTATTTCAGAGGCACTAACTCCCGAGGACCTTATGAAAATGGTAGAAATGCGAGTCAACGGTTTACCTCTGGAATACGTTGTTGGATATACGGAGTTCTGTGGTTTACGAGTAGAAGTGGATCGAGGCGTTTTTGTACCGCGTAAACGTAC
>NZ_JAEHBO010000295.1:0-231 GCF_016483575.1 Bacillus cereus group sp. N12 | reverse complement strand
CACCAACCAGCACACGCCCCACAACCCCTACTACTTTATCTAGGTTTAGTAGCTGTCTATGAGCTAAAACATGAAAAACAGGACAAACAGGACAAACAGGACAAACAGGACAAACAGGACAAACAGGACAAACAAGATAAACAGGACGAACAAGATAAACAGGACGAACAAGATAAACAGGACGAACAAGATGACCAGGAGGAGCAGGAGGACGAGGGCGGGGAGGAGGAC
>NZ_JAEHBO010000294.1:0-232 GCF_016483575.1 Bacillus cereus group sp. N12 | reverse complement strand
GATATTATGTTAGATTATAAGGCCGTAGAAAGCCCTTTAAAAAATGATGAGGGGGGCATTTAAAAAATCAAGGGGCAAAAAAAAATCCGTATCGGTATTCAAAAAAAAATAAAAAATTATCTTAAAAAAATAACCAAACAAACGACCAGAATAATCATTTAATTCTAAAAAAATACTAATAACAATAATAAACAACTCCAACCACACGATAAAGAACAAGAAATCTTATCCA
>NZ_JAEHBO010000293.1:0-232 GCF_016483575.1 Bacillus cereus group sp. N12 | reverse complement strand
AATCTACCTTTTTAGTTTGTTGTTTTTGCAATAAATACTCTGTCGCCCTTTGAATCATCTTATTTTCATTTGTAACTTTAGCTTCTTGCAATGAATAGCTAAGTAAAGCGGTATCCCATACGGTAGAAGGAGAATTTTGCAAATGTCTTCCTCTGTCCATCTTCCATATATAAGATTTTAATCCTGTCACAGCTTTCTCAATAATTGGAGACTGAATAGAGTGCCCTAATGC
>NZ_JAEHBO010000292.1:0-232 GCF_016483575.1 Bacillus cereus group sp. N12 | reverse complement strand
GGCTCGCAGCTCTGCTTGAGCTTGTTGCTCTGGTTGTGTTCGTTGCTGTGGCTCTGTTGGTTTGTCTGGATCTGTTGGTTTCTCTGGTTCTGTTGGTTTCTCTGGATATGTTGGCTTCTCTGGTTCTGTTGGTTTCTCTGGTTCTGTTCGCTTATCAGGATCTGATAGATAAAGTGTAACTTATTGATATTGTATAAATTGTTGTGGGTGGGGTGATGGTGGGGGGGGGGGG
>NZ_JAEHBO010000291.1:0-233 GCF_016483575.1 Bacillus cereus group sp. N12 | reverse complement strand
ACAATTAAATGTTCCATTGCATTCCATGTTTTCTCGTTCGCATAAACTTGTAAATCATATTTACGCTCCAATACACCTAATCCTTTAATATGGTCACTATGCTCATGTGTGACAATAATAACTGATACATCATTTATATTCAGTTCTGCTTGTTTAAATAAAGCCGCTGTTGCTTTACCACTTAAACCGGCATCGACGAGTAATTTTTTTTCATCCGTTCCTACATATAGCAT
>NZ_JAEHBO010000290.1:0-234 GCF_016483575.1 Bacillus cereus group sp. N12 | reverse complement strand
AGTAAAGACAAAGGCAAGATATGATAATCATTTTATATTTAATGTAGATGTAAAGATGAGAATCGGTATTACAGAACGGCTTTTTTCGTTTAATACAAAAAAGGACGCAGCAAAATTACAAAAAGCGATTGAAACTAAGCTGGAAGCTGATTTCAAGCAATTAATACAAAAAATGCAAACTGCCAAAATCGACCCTATTGGGCTTGGAGGATATGCAAGAACTTACACATATCC
>NZ_JAEHBO010000289.1:0-234 GCF_016483575.1 Bacillus cereus group sp. N12 | reverse complement strand
CTATGAAAATAGGTGGACCAGCGGATATTTTAATTGTGCCAAAGCATGTAGCCGGTATTGAAAAAACATTACAGTTAGTAAAGCAATACAAAACGAAGTGGACTGTAATTGGGCGCGGTTCAAACCTTCTTGTATCTGATCAAGGCATAGAAGGTGTTGTTATTCGTTTAGGAGAAGGATTAGATCACTTAGAGGTCGAAAAACATAAGGTAAGAGTTGGTAGTGGATATCCTC
>NZ_JAEHBO010000288.1:0-234 GCF_016483575.1 Bacillus cereus group sp. N12 | reverse complement strand
TGGCTGGGCTAGCTGGATTCGAACCAGCGCATGACGGAGTCAAAGTCCGTTGCCTTACCGCTTGGCTATAGCCCAATGAAATAGTTATCTTCTTTTTAAAGACAAATGTTATTTTACCATAATGTCCAATAAAAAACAACTGCTATGTAGCAGAAGTTAAAATGGCGGTCCCGACCGGGGTCGAACCGGCGATCTCCTGCGTGACAGGCAGGCATGTTAACCACTACACCACGG
>NZ_JAEHBO010000029.1:0-54040 GCF_016483575.1 Bacillus cereus group sp. N12 | reverse complement strand
ACGTTAAAAGATTTAGAATTTTCTTATCCTTCTATTGTATGGGTTCATGGAGTAGAGGCATTGGGATGGTACAGAAGGTTATTTAATCTATATAATAAAGGTTTCATTAAATATATTCTTCGTAATATGATACAAATGTATAGTTTGAAAAAATTTATTGAGAAAACAAAGAATAAGAATGTTACTTTTGTTTTTGTTTCAGAGTGGATGAAGCATATTACAGAAACCGACACGTTAACTAAAATCGAGAAATATGAAGTTATTCCTAATGTAATTGATACAAATGTTTTTCAATATGAAGAAAAAGATAAATTTTTAAGAAAAAAAATATTATTAATTCGACCATTTGAGTCTCGAAAATATGCTAATGATATAGCGATACAGGCTATTGTAGAGTTAAGTAAAAGAGATGTTTTTAAAGATATGGAATTCACCATATATGGTAAAGGAAGGCTATTTGATGAGTTAATACAGCCACTATTAAATTTTGAAAATGTTCATATTTATAATAAATACCTAACTCATGGTGAGATTGCAAACGAACACAAAAAAAATGGTATATTCCTATGTCCAACAAGACAAGATTCTCAAGGGGTTTCGATGTGTGAGGCTATGGCCAGTGGGTTAGTCCCTATTACTTCGCACAATACAGCAATTCCCGAATTTGTTACAAATAAAATGACTGGTTTTACGACAAAGAATTATAAAGAAATAGCTGATAGTATAGAACAGTTATATAATAATGCAGATTTATTTTCTAAGATGTCAAAGGCAACAGCTCAGTCTATAATTAGTAAATGTAATCCAGTAGATGTAATTGATAAAGAATTGAACTTAATTATGTCTAAATAAAAGTTTATTGAATGTTGGGAGTATATGTATGAAAGCAGGGTTATTAAAGAAATTTCTCTCTTTTTCTATTGGAAGTTGGTTAAGTATAATAATTGGTTTTATTAGCACACCTATTATTACAAGAATACTTTCCCCAGAAGAATTTGGGAAATCATCATTATTTATGGTGATTTTAAATGTCTTATTATTGATTTCATTATTTGGAACAGATCAAAGCTTTGTCCGTTTTTTTTATGAAAAAGATAAAGAATCTAGAAAAAAATTATTATGGGATTGTTTAAAACCACCGTTTGTTAGTTTTATAGTTCTGTCTATAATTCTTTTAATTTTTTATAAACAAGCTTCATTCTTTGTATTTTCCGAAGAAAGTATATGGCTAGTGTTAATTTTAGTTTTTTCTTTATTTGTGCAGATTGCTAATAGATATGCAGTTTTAGTTATTAGGATGGAACAAAGAGGATTATTATTCTCATTACTACAATTATTTAACAAGTTATTTGAGTTTATAGGTATTTTAGTATTTGCTTATTGTTTAGGGACAACTTATAAAATATTAATTTATTCTCAAGCATTAAGTTATTTCTTTGTTACCATTATTGCGATTGTATGTGCATTATCTTATTGGAATTTTTTTAAAAGAAGTAAAGTGAAATCACACGAGAGTATGAAAGAAATTATATATTATGGAATTCCTTTATCAATTACGTTATTAATTACATGGTTATTTCAGTCAATTGACAGAATTGCTATTAAACATTGGTCTACACTTACAGAGTTAGGATTATATACAGCCGCATTTAAAATCATCTCGATTTTAATGATTATTCAAACTACCTTTACGACATTTTGGGTTCCAGTAAGTTACGAACGTTATGCTAAGAATCCTGAAGAAACAGGATTCTTTTCAAATATGAATCAAATTATTACATTAGTGATGTTTATAGTAGGAATTGGAACTTTAATGTTCAAAGATATAATTATATATCTACTAGGATCTAATTATAGAGAAGCAGCAAATATTATGCCATTTCTTGTATTTCTTCCAGTTATGTATACAATTTCAGAAACTAGCGTGATAGGTATTAATTTTTTTAAAAAAACAAAGTGGCACATTGTGATTTCAATAATCGCTTGTTTGGTTAATGTTATTGGGAATATTATTTTAGTCCCAAATCTAGGGGCTAAAGGGGCAGCGATTTCAACAGGGATTGCTTATTTCATTTTTGCTAGCCTACGTACACATATTTCTTTAATGTATTACAAAGTAGATTACGGTTTAAAGAAATTTTATTTTTCGAGTCTATTATTAATTATCTATTCTTATATTAATACTCAATATGATTCTACATTATTGAATTTCACATTAGGTATAATTAGTATAGTAATTATATGTACTTTATATAAGAACATTTTAATGAGTGTTTTATATAAAAAAATAATTTAGAAGACAAGATACAGAATAGAGAGGAGGGTCATTACATATCATATGTAATGAATAAATATTGAAGGTATTAGGCATTCTATTAATTTTATTATTCACATCAATACCTTTATTTCTTAACTTTAAGAGGGGGAGCACCTTAGTTATATATTTTACTATGGCTTTTATTGCTTCCAATCTATATTTAAATATAGATACAGGTGGCTCAACAGTCTATGTACATTCTCTTTTAATGGTATTAATATTTTATCTATTTGTTATCAAAATTGCTTTATTAAAAGTACGGGGAAATTCAATTTATAAAGATTCATATTTTAACATAGTAATGGCATTGACGTTGGTTAATCTCATTTTTGTGTATCAATTTCTTTTTATAAATAAATTAGAGTCAATTCTTTTTGTTAGAACCTGGGTTAGTTATTTATGCATACAATTACTAATAATTGTATTGTATAACTTATCAAAAAAAGGATTAGCAGAGTATACCATTATAAATAGTATACTGATATTTTCTTTTTTAAATTCAATTTTATCGATATTACAGTTTGTCACTAATAAAACATTATTAATAGGGAACTTTAATAATAGCATAAATTATACAGAAGGATTAATGGTAGTTAAAAGAGTTGTGGGATTTGTAGGAGCAAATAATGGGGCCGGTAATTTAGCGGCGATTTTATATCCAGTTCTTTTATATGCGCTAGTAAAAAGAAAAAATTTATATACGTTGGTAGTATTTATATTAAACGTAATTTTTGTAATATTAACTTTGACAAGGGTTGGTATGCTAGCAATAATAGTCTCAACTACTATTTATTATATTTTTACTCAAACGAAATCTAAGGAAAAAATATTAGGCAGGATGCTTTCTATAGTTTCTATGGCTTTAATGTTAGGTTTGTTTTATGTCTTATATGGAAATAAGTTAATAGATTTATTGTTTAAATATAGAGGAGAGACAGGAGATTATAGATTATATCAATTTGAGTTTGCGGGAAATCTTATTAAGGAAAATTTGTGGTTTGGAATAGGAGCTGGCAATTTTAATGATATAGTTTCTATAAAATTTAATATTCCTCAGATCGGAATTTTACATTCCCAGTGGCTAAATATTATAGTTGAACAGGGAATTATAAGTTTTTTACTAATAATGATTATTAATTTAATAATATTCCTTCGTATGATAAGGGTGTATAACAAACAAAATTTGTGGCTCCCATTATCGTTATTCTTAGGTAATGCTATTGTAATTAATGCAAATGCTAATCAATATTATGAAATAAATAATTTTATTTTTTATTTTATAGTATGTGGTTTATTATTTTCTAAACATGAAAATTCGAGAAATATTATGAAATAAGGGTGTTAAATGATGAAAATATTATTTATTGCGACACAGCTCCCTCCCTTTATTGGTTCTGGTAATGTAAGAGCTTTAAACTATATTAATTACTTAAACCGTTTAGGGCATGAGATAGATGTAATTGCAGTAGATTATCCTAAGGATTCTATCGCATATGATAAAAATTTAGAGGCTGTATTTGATAAAGAAGTGCGAGTTCATAGGGTGAACCCTGGTCTTCTTTATAATCTTTCTTATACTAAGAAATTAAATGTTAACAAGGATGCTATTAAGACAAGGAAAAAATTAAATTTAAAAAAGAAGATTGGTGGACTTGTAAAAAGGAATATCTTAATTCCAGATCCCTTTTTGCAATGGATTAAACCAGCATATAAAAAGGCATTGTCCTTATTAAAGGATAATGAAGGATATACTTGTATATTTTCAATGCACGAAACGCCTTCTAGTCATATCGTTGCGTATAAGATTAAAAAAAAATATCCCAATTTGCCATGGATAGGATATTGGAGTGACCCTTGGAATGGCGATAGTTTAAGAAAAGATAGATCTGGTATAAAAATGTTAATAGAAGAGAAAATTGAAAAGAATCTTATTAAAAAAGTAGATAAATTGCTTTTTACAACTGATAGTACTAGAAATATGTATATTAATAAATATAATTTAAATGAAGATGTTACAGATATTGTATATCGTGGTTTCGATGAAGATTTATATTCAGATATAGAGAATAGGGAAGAAAAGCCATTAGAGTTAAACAATAATAAAATTAATATTGTACATACTGGGACAATTTATAAGGAATTACGTGATATTACCCCACTATGTAATGTACTAGACAAACTGCAAATTGAAGATAGGGAATTATTTGAGAGATTACAGTTCATTTTTATTGGTCAATTTGATAATAAATCGGATGAATTGAGATTAAATAAGCTTAATAATGTGGTAATAAAGCCACTTATTCCTTATAAGGAAGCATTAAAGTATATGGTATATGCAGATGTTTTGTTGTTATATGGAAATAAAAATAGTACGCAGATACCTGGAAAAGTATATGAATATATAGGAAGTAAAGCATCTATGTGGACAATACTAGGTGACGAACAAGATGAACTAGGGCATCTTGTTCGTCAAATTGATAAGGGGCCTATTGTGCTGAATGAGGAAACAGAGATATTAGAGGCAATCCAGTCTTTAAATAATATGATGTTGGGAACAAACACACGGGAAGATTGGAAGAAACCAGCAATTACTTATAATTGGGAGAATATAGCTAGGGATTTAGAGAGTAAGATATCTGGATTAAGGGCCCGCTAACTAAGTGTTTTGTTGAATATAGTTTAATAATAAAGGAGGGAAGAGTTTGAGGATTTTGCATGTTTCGTTAGGTTTACCGCCATATCGTACAGGTGGCTTAACAAAATATTCATTGGATTTAATGATTGAACAATCTAATGAACATAATGTCTTTCTGTTATACCCTGGAAAGTTTACTGTTTCCCAAAAAGTGGCTGTTAAAAAAAATAAACCATATGAAGGCATAGGGGTTTACGAATTAGTAAACCCTTTACCTATTTCTTTATTAAATGGTATTAATCAACCGCCTTTATTTATGAAAAAAATAGATAAATGCATTTATGAAGATTTTCTAAAAAAGATAAATCCAGATGTTATTCATGTTCACACATTAATGGGAATGCATAAAGAATTTTTTGAAATAGCAAAAGAGTTATCTATAAAAATAATATTTACTACACATGATTATTTTGGCCTTTGCCCCAAAGTAAATTTAATGGATGCAGAAGGGAAAATTTGTGAGGATTATGAATCTGGTCGTAGTTGCCTGTCGTGTAATGTTAATGCTCTAAGTATTCCAATGATATATGCCATGCAATCCTATCCATATCGTTATTTAAAAGATAGCCGGATTGTCAAGAGATTAAGAAGAGTAAAAAAGAACCAAACCAAAGAGAATATAGGAATAGCTGATGTAACAGGCGAGGTAAAAAAATTAGATGACAGTCTGGCAATTCAATATGTAGAATTACGCGAGTATTATTTAGACATATTAAAATTGGTAGACTATTTTCATTTCAATAGTTCCATTGCAAAAGAACAGTTTGAAAGTTTTCTAGATTTAAAAGGAAAGGTTATTTCTATTAGTCATAACAATATTCATGATTACCGTAGAGAGCGCCCTTCTAGAAAGAAAAACAGTTCGATTTTAAGGTTGGGCTACTTGGGTCCTATAGATGTGTATAAGGGATTTTATGCTTTAAAAGATACATTGGACTGTTTAAAAGGAAATGGATACAAAAATTGGCATTTAGATGTGTATGGTGATTTTATGAATAATCCAGAAATCTATAGTCCAGAACATTATACTTTTCATGGTCGATATGAATACAGTCAGTTAAAGAAAATGTTTGATCAAATTGATTTATTAATTATTCCGAGTGTTTGGAAAGAAACATTTGGATTTATTGGGCTAGAAGCTCAATCTTATGGCGTTCCAATCATGGTTTCTGAACATGTGGGATTTAAGGATCTAATAAAAGACGAGGAGACTGGATTTATTTATAAAACAGATGGAAATGATTTTATTAGTAAATTATCTTCAATATTAGATAACCCTTTGAAACTAGAGAGAATAAATGAAAATATATCTAAAATGAAATTTCCTTACATTATGCAACAACATACGAATGAAATAATAAACCTATATCAAGAGGTAAGAGCAGGAGTAGAAGAATAAATGAGGCATGTATTTATAATCGGATCCAAAGGGATTCCCGCAAAATATGGTGGATTCGAAACATTTGTAGAATACTTAACAGCTCGAAAGCAAAGTGAAGATATTCAGTATCACGTATCTTGCCTAGCTAATAATAATGATGAGTTCAAGCATAATAATGCAAGATGCTTTAATGTAAAAACACCTGAAATCGGTAGTGCTAAAGCAGTAGCATATGATATTTTAAGTTTAAAAGAGTGTATCCATTATATTAAAAGAAATAGCCTTGCAGATTGCACTGTTTATGTACTTGCTTGTCGTATTGGCCCATTCTTTTCTTTCTATAAACATAAACTAGAAAAAATGGGTGTAAAAGTATTTGTAAATCCAGATGGTCATGAGTGGAAGAGAAGCAAATGGAGTCCTGCTATTAGAACGTATTGGAAAATATCTGAGAAGTTAATGGTTAAAAATGCAGATTTATTAGTGTGTGATTCTAAAGGAATTGAGTCATATATTAAAACAGACTATAAAAAGTATAGCCCTAAGACGACATTTATTGCCTACGGTGCGGATGTTACATCATCATCTTTAGAAGACGATGATGTAAAACTAAACGAATGGTATAAGAAACATGATATAAGTGCCAATGAATATTACTTAGTAGTTGGTCGTTTCGTTCCAGAGAACAATTACGAGTTAATGGTCCGTGAATTTATGAAATCAGATTCTAAAAAAGACTTTGTGATTATTTCTAACGTTGAACAAAATCAATTTTATCAAGATTTATTAGCAAAGACGAATTTTGATAAGGATCCTCGTGTTAAGTTTGTTGGAACTGTATATGATCAAGAACTATTGAAGAAAGTTCGTGAAAATGCATTTGCATATTTCCATGGGCATGAAGTAGGTGGAACGAATCCATCATTATTAGAAGCGTTGGCTTCTACAAAATTAAATATGCTTTTAGATGTAGTGTTTAATAGAGAGGTTGGGGAAGAAGGAGCTGTTTACTTCTCTAAAGAAAGTGGCTCTTTAGCTAACTTAATTCATGATGTTGAGCGATATTCACAAGAGAAAATTGATGAATTGGGTAGTAAGGCGAAAGATAGAATTATCCATGAATACTCATGGGAGAAAATTGTAAGTGATTATGAATCTTTATTTTTAAAGTCATAACAGAAATTAGAAGGGGATGAATCTAGGCAGATTCATTCCCTATTTCTATGATATAAAAAGGAGTGCGAGTAATTTATGAAAGGTATTATTCTAGCTGGAGGTAGTGGAACGAGATTATATCCACTGACACAATCGGTATCAAAGCAATTGTTACCCGTGTACGATAAGCCAATGATTTATTATCCATTATCAGTATTAATGCTTGCTGGTATTCAAGAAATTTTAATTATATCTACACCACAGGATACGCCTCGTTTTAAAGAGCTATTGGGAGATGGTTCACAGTTTGGAATAAAGCTTGAATATGCTGTGCAACCTTCTCCAGATGGCTTAGCTCAGGCATTTATTATTGGAGAAGAGTTTATTGGCGATGACTCTGTAGCTCTTGTTCTTGGTGATAATTTATTCTATGGACATGGTTTAACAAAATTATTACAAAACGCTGTAGAACGTCAAGAAGGGGCAACTGTTTTTGGATATTATGTAAATGATCCAGAACGTTTTGGGGTAGTGGAATTTGATGAAGATGGAAAGGCTATTTCTATTGAAGAGAAACCTCAAGAGCCAAAATCGCATTATGCTGTAACGGGTTTATATTTTTATGACAATCGGGTAGTGGAAATTGCAAAGAATATTAAGCCTTCACCTCGTGGTGAATTGGAAATTACTGATATAAATAAAGTTTATTTGCAATTACAAGAGTTACACGTTGAAATTCTTGGACGTGGTTTTTCTTGGTTGGACTCTGGAACGCACGAGTCATTATT
Organism: Bacillus cereus group sp. N12; assembly: GCF_016483575.1. NCBI lineage: Bacteria > Bacillati > Bacillota > Bacilli > Caryophanales > Bacillaceae > Bacillus > Bacillus cereus group sp. N12. Next base: position 45,704 of record NZ_JAEHBO010000029.1, on the reverse strand, counting down.
AGAAGCATCTCAATTCATTGAAACAATTGAAAAACGTCAAAGTTTAAAGGTAGCTTGTTTAGAGGAAATAGCGTTTAGAAAAGGATATATTACCCGTGAGCAACTACTTGAATTAGCAGAGCCAATGAAAAAAAATCAATACGGTCAATATTTAATTCGATTGGCAGAACAAAGTAAACAAAAACAACCAATTTATCAATAAAGGAGTACGTATAATGAAGATTGTTGAAACTAAAATTCCTGATGTAGTTATTTTAGAGCCTAAAGTATTTGGCGATCATCGCGGATATTTTATGGAAAGTTATAATAAAGAGATTTTTAATAAGCTTGGTTTAGATTATGAGTTTATTCAGGATAATCAATCTTTATCCGTACCAGCCGGAACATTACGTGGATTACATTTTCAGTTAAATCCTAAAGCACAGACAAAGATAGTACGCTGTATCACAGGTGCTATTTATGATGTAGCTGTTGATATTCGTAAAGGTTCACCTACATATGGCCAATGGATTGGTGTTATTTTAAGTGAACATAATAAGCGCCAATTAGTCGTACCAAAAGGATTTGCACACGGATTTTGTACATTAGTGCCAAATTCGACAGTGGCTTACAAAGTAGATGAATACTATTCTCCTAATCATGATGCAGGTATTCTATGGAATGATCCAGCATTAGGAATCGATTGGCCGGTAAGTGAACCGATTCTTTCAGAAAAGGATACTAAACATCCACTATTAGAAGAAGCAAATATTAATTTTGTGTACGAGAAATAAGGAGGAATAACATGAAAGTATTAGTAACGGGTGGCGCAGGGTTTATTGGAAGTAATTTTGTTCGATATATGGTGAAGAAGTATCCTGAATATAATATTGTAAATTTAGATGCGCTAACATATGCAGGGAATTTAGAGAATCTAAAAGATATTGAAGAATTATCTAATTACAAATTTATCAAAGGCGATATAGCAGATCGTCAGTTTATTAATCAATTATTTAAAGAAGAAAATTTTGATTATGTGTTAAATTTCGCAGCAGAGTCGCATGTTGATAGAAGTATTACAAATCCTGATATCTTTATTCAAACAAACATTCAAGGTACACAAGTATTACTAGATGCTGCTAAAAATGCGGAAGTAAAAAAATACTTGCAAGTTTCAACAGATGAGGTATATGGAACTTTAGGCGAAACTGGTTACTTTACGGAAGAAACACCTTTGGCATCAAATAGTCCGTATAGTTCAAGTAAAGCTGGTGCAGACCTATTAGTTCGTGCTTATCATGAAACGTTTGGTTTACCAGTAAATATTACACGTTGTTCAAATAATTACGGACCATTTCATTTCCCAGAAAAGTTAATTCCTTTAATGATTATTAATGCACTGAATGATAAACAATTACCTGTATATGGTGATGGTTTAAATGTACGTGACTGGTTACATGTGGAAGACCATTGTCAGGCAATCGATTTAGTACTTCATAAAGGAAAAAATGGTGAAGTTTACAATGTTGGTGGAAACAATGAACGTACAAACATTGAAATCGTAAAAACAATCTTAAAAGCATTGGATAAACCAGAATCTCTGATTAAGTATGTTACAGATCGTCCAGGTCATGATCGCCGTTACGCAATTGATGCAACAAAACTCCGTGAAGAATTAGGGTGGTCACCGAAGTACAACTTTGATACTGGTATTGAGCAAACTATTAAATGGTATTTAGAAAATCAAGATTGGTGGAAAAATATTATTTCTGGAGAATACCAAGAATACTTCAAGAATCAATATGCGAATAGATTAGAGGTATAAAACATGAAAGTATTAGTAACAGGGGCTAAAGGTCAATTAGGACAAGATGTATTATGTTTATTAGAAAATCAACAATGGGAAGTTTTTGGATTTGGTAGAGAAGAGCTAGATATTACAAATGAAGAAAAAGTACGTGAAAAAGTACTATCTATAAATCCTGATATTATTATTCATACAGCAGCATATACACAAGTAGATCAAGCTGAGAGCGATGAAGAAACTGCTTTCAAGGTTAATGCTGAAGGTACAAAATATTTAGCGCAAGCTGCCGAAGCAGTGAAAGCAAAGTTTTGTTATGTAAGTACTGATTACGTTTTTGATGGAACGAAAAATGAACCATATAAAGTGGATGATCAAACGAATCCTCAAACTGTATATGGTAGCTCAAAATTAGCTGGAGAACATTATACACAAAAGTACTGTTCAAAAAGTTATATTGTCAGAACGTCTTGGGTATTTGGCTTATACGGTAATAATTTTGTGAAAACGATGTTGCGTTTAGCGGAAGAGAAGACAGAATTAGGAGTTGTTCATGATCAGGTAGGTTCACCAACCTATACACCTGATTTAGCGAGATTTATTATTAATCTTGTGAAAACTGATAAGTATGGCATATATCATGGTTCTAACTCAGGAGTTTGTTCTTGGTATGAATTTGCAAAAGAGATATTCAAGCAATCTAATATTGAAATAGTGGTCAATCCACTAACAACAGAAAACTTTCCAAGGCCTGCTGCACGCCCTAAATACTCAGTGCTGGACAAAGGGATGATTGAAGAAAATGGATTTGAATCATTCCAAGATTGGAAGGAAGCTTTAAAAGATTTTCTCAAGAAGCTATAAGATAGTGGAAGAATGAGTGGTTTACAAATGATTTGTAAATCTGTATAGTTTTATGTGAAATAATAGTAAGTATAAGATTACTGAATTTGTTATTTGAAAGAAGGAAAAATGATGAAGAAAAAGATTCTATTTTGGATTCTAGGTATCATTGGTGTTCTTGTTATTGCTGGTGGTGTATATGCATATACTGTTTACTCTAATGTATCTAATACGTTAAATACAGTTCATAAGCCTTTGGATCGTGATAAGTCTGATAAACGAGATAAGAAAGTAGATGTTTCGGATAATAAACCTATATCTATTTTACTGATGGGTGTAGATCAGGAAGATAATGGGACAGGTAGATCGGATTCACTTATGTTATTTACCTTAAACCCAAAAACAAAATCTATGAAAATTACGAGTATCCCACGAGATTCTTATACGGAGATTGTAGGGAAAGGTAAAAAAGATAAGATCAACCATGCCTATGCTTTTGGTGGTATTGATATGTCTGTAAAAACAGTAGAAAATTTCCTGAATGTACCAGTTGATCATTATATTGAAGTAAATATGGCTGGATTTAGAGATATTGTAGATGCTGTTGGCGGTGTTGATGTAAATAATGATTTAGAGTTTACATCAAGAGATCAACATTTTGCTAAAGGCAATATTCATTTAAATGGTGAAACTGCATTAAAGTATACTCGTATGCGTTACGAGGATCCACGCGGTGACTTCGGTCGTCAAATGCGTCAGCGTCAAGTAATCCAAGCGGTAATTAAAAAGGGCGCAAGTGTATCTTCTCTAGCAAGCTACGGTGATGTATTAAAAGCAATTGAGAAAAACGTAAAAACAAGTTTAACGCAAGAGCAAATGTTTGAGATTCAAAAGAACTATAAAGATTGCATGGAGAACAGTGAAGAGATTCAAATCCCAGGCGACGGCCACAAAGCCGCTGATGGCATTTGGTATTACTATGTTCCAGATGCAGCGAAACAAGATATAACGAATAAGTTAAGAGCGCATCTTGAAGTGACTAAATAATATGTAATAACCCAACTCCTTTGGAAGGAGTTGGGTTTATTTTTGCATGGATTTATATTAATATTATATGTTGTGAGATTAATAGATGAGGTGAATCGATGAATAAGAAAGCAGTACTTGTTCTTGTTGTTTTTGTATTGTTTGTTGCTTCGATTGTGAGCGGTAAATTGTACTGGAATAAGAAAGTTGCAAATGCAACGGGACAGACGAGTGAAGTAACGAAGGCAAAGGCTGAAGTGAAAGATAGCGGAGCGAAGAAAGAAGAGAAAAAAGCAGAGAAAAAGCAAGATGCGAAGTCATCTTTTAATGAAGCATATGCAAAGAATTTGCCAGATGAAGTGAAAGAGAAGTTGCAGAAAGCTGCTAAAGAGAAAAAGGCAGTGAATCTTGTTATTGTTGGTGATGAAGCTTCTTCATCTGAAAAGGATGCTTGGGCAGCTAAGTTAACAGCTAATTTAGAAACTGCTTATGGTAAAGGTTTATGGAATGTGACAGTAAAGGAATATAAGGGTGAAAGTACAGAAGAGTTAATCGCGAATAAGCGTGATAAAGAGATCGCGAAAGAAAAGCCAGATGTGATTTTATTTGAGCCACCATTTATTACTGATAACGGTAAAACTGGTAATGGGAATTCTGTTGCGAGTACACAGAAGTTTGTTCAAGCACTTTCTACTAGTGCAAAAGACGCTACAATTATGATTCAACCATCAAACCCAGTGTATGGTGCGAAAAATTATCCGAAAGCAATTGAGGCATTAAAGCAATTTGCGACGCAAAATGGTTATACATATGTTGATCACTGGGGAGCATGGCCTGATGCAGCAACAAAGGCTATTTTACCGTACTTACAAGAAGAGTTTGGTTTCCCAAGTGCTAAAGGACATGAAGTTTGGGCACAATATGTAACGGATTATTTCGTGGCTAAGTAATGAAAGATACACAAAAGGTATACGAGAAATCGTATGCCTTTTATTTATGTAAGTACGGGGTTACTGTTTAAGCGTAAGGGTTATTTGTTATAGCATAAGTAATTTGCTTGCATTTATACAACACGATCACTCCAAAAATCTGACTTTCCCTTTGAAAAATTTGTTGTCAAATAGTATGATGGTGTAGGAAACGGAGAAAATAACGGAGATATGTGAGTGATTTTATTCCGTTATATTACTTTAAATAGATGTTATTGCGAGGATTTTTATATGGGATTTAAACAAGAAATTAGAAAATTTATTGAAGGAAATAAGCTAGTTCGTACATTGTTAAAAAAGCCTTTAGAATATCGTGCGAATAAGCAATTGCAATTAGTACGAAACAATATTAAACAATATGGAGTAGAGTGTTTACTATTAGTGCAAGAAGCTTTTAAAGAGCATGATCAAGAATTTTGGTTAGATTATGGCACGTTACTTGGCGCTGTGCGAGAAAAAGATTTCATAAGCCATGATTTAGATATGGATATTGGTACTTTTAATATAAGTGAAGAGAAGAAAAGAGCACTAGAGAAAACGTTAAATGATAAAGGTGTTAAGACGTTTAGGGAGTTCACAGTTGATGGTCATGTTGTAGAGCAAACTTTCACTTATAAAGGAACTCATATCGATCTTTTCTATTATTTTTCGGAAGATCCTAATAAAGTATGGTGTTACTTCTTTGAAGGAACTGATGAGATGTCGACGCAGGAAAGAGGAACTGAAAAGATCCTTACAGGATGGAAAACGAAAACAGCAAGTTCTACATTGTTAGGAACGAAATTAATGCCATTCAAGGGCGAAAAATTCCCTGTTCCTTCAAATGTTGAAGAGTATCTTATTGAAAACTATGGTCCTAATTATATGATTAAGGATGAGAATTGGGATTTTGCAAATTCTGCTAGTAATATTAAGGTTGTGACAGCCCATAACGTTGAGGCTATTTATAAATAAAAAGAAGTGCCCCTGTGCAAAATAAGCAGGGGCACTTCTTTTTATTTTAGATGATAGGAGAAATGTAAAACTGTATTTACTGAAATTTTACAACAAATTTACATTGCACCTTATTAGTGATAATATTAATGTTGCGTTCAAATTTTGAATGTATTATCGATGTTATGGGGGACCACAGATGCAACATATGATTGATATATTAGAAATTATTAATAAAGAACCACATTTAAGTCAGAAGAAAATTGCAGAACGTAGTGGGATATCTACCGGAAAAGTGAATTATATTATAAATGATTTGACGAAAAAAAATTATGTTGTTAGTGAAAAAAATGGAAAACATATAAGCTATTATGTGAAAGAACAGGGTCTTAAATTTTTGCAGAGCGAGTTAGCTACAATGCAGCAAAAAAAGATTCGTGTTCATCAGCGAGAGTATAAAAAAGTTAAGCAAGCAGTTATTCTTGCGGCAGGAAATCGTAAGGAATTAGGTAAACCATCTGGGTTATTATCCATTGGTGATAAAATACTTTTAAATCGAAATTTAGAGATATTACACAATAACGGAATTGAAAAAGTTGTTATTGTTTCTGGATATAAAAAAGAAAAATTTGCTTCTTGGAATAAAGAGCAAGGAGTATACTTTGTAGAAAATCCGAAATATAAATGGACAGGCTCTATGGCTTCACTTTCAAGTGTTCAAAGTTTAATTACAGATGATTTTCTATTAATTGAAGATGATATTTTAATAGAAGAAGATGCGATTTCTCAATTGCTACAATATCCGGAACGGGACTGTGTATTGATTACGAATGAAAGTGGTTCTGGTGATGAGGCATTTGTAGAGATTCAAAACGGGAATTTGTATAAAATCTCGAAAGATGTTCATCAATTAAATCGTATTGATGGCGAGATGATTGGAATTTCAAAACTTTCTTATGATGTTTTTCTTAATATGTTGGAGTTGTTTAATCATAATCAAAATCCGTATGTGAATTATGAATATTTACTTCTTGATGTTGCAAGAACATATGATATTGGGCATATCAAATTACAAAATATTGTGTGGGCAGAAATTGATACAAAACAGCAATATGAAGTTGTGAGGAATAAAATTTACCCTCGTTTATTGAGAAAAGAAGCAGAGTTTAAAGAAAAACAAATTAAAGGCCACGTTATGGAGGCTTTAAATATTTCAGAAGATGCTATTACAAATATTCAACCATTTGGTGGTATGACAAATACGAATTTCAAGGTAAGTGTCGGGGATTCAGAATATGTACTTCGTATTCCAGGAAGCGGTACGGAAGAAATGATTAGTCGTCATGATGAAATGGTGAATTCTAATTTGGCAAGTGAGCTAGGAATTGACGCTGAGCTTCTATATTTTAATGAAGAAACAGGTGTGAAGTTAGCAGAGCTTATTTCAAATGCAGAAACATTGAATCCGAAAACGGCGCGACGTAGTGATAACATGCAGTTAACGGCAGCTATTCTGAAGGAATTACATGAATCAAGTGCAGCGATGAGTAATACGTTTAATGTATTTGAGAAAATTGAGCATTATGAAGGTTTATTAAGTAAATCAAATGGTTCAAACTTTGCTGATTATAAAAAGGTAAAGAAGCAAGTTATGCGATTAAAAGCAATGTATGAGAAAATGGATGTTCAGTTAACACCTTGCCATAATGATACTGTTGCTGAAAACTTTGTGAAAAACGGAGAAAACAAGATGTATTTAATCGACTGGGAGTATGGCGGCTTGAATGATCCGATGTGGGATATTGCAGCGCATAGTTTAGAGTGTGAATTCTCAGCTGAAGATGAAGAGTTATTTTTAGATTACTATTTTAATGGAAAAGTAGAAGAAATGCATCGACAAAGAATCTTATTAAATAAAATTTTCCAAGACTTTTTATGGAGTATTTGGACAAAGATTAAAGAAGCAGCGGGTAGTGATTTCGGAACATATGGAATGGATCGATATACGCGGGCAAAAGAAAATTTACAGTTATTTTTAGAGTACTATGGAGGATACCAGTATGAATCGAAAGCAAAGTAGAGGGATTTTTTATGGTGTTTTCTCCGGATTTGCTTGGGCTATAGATACGGTTTTAATTGGAATTATATTATCCTCGACAGTTATGTTGGAAACGGAGCAAGTTATATTCCTTGCGCCGCTTGTTAGCACATTTTTACATGATTTTATGTCGACATTGTGGATGATGGTCTATATGGGACTTAAAGGTCAATTACGAACAGCACTTTCTAAATTAAAAACAAGAAGTGGTCGTTTCGTAATGTTAGGTGCTTTAATGGGCGGACCTTTAGGGATGACTTTTTATGTATTAGCCGTAAAGTATATAGGGGCTTCGTATACGGCAGCAATTTCAGCCATATATCCAGCCGTTGGAGCATTTTTTGCATTTATGTTTTTAAAAGAACGTTTACGCTCTTGGAATTGGTTAGGACTTGTAATAAGCATTAGTAGTATTATTATTCTTGGCTTTACCGGTGATGGATTTGCAACACAAAACTATATGTTAGGTTTTATTTTTGTTTTGATTTGTATTATAGGTTGGGGATTAGAATGTGTTATTTGTGCCTACGGTATGAAGGATGGGGAAGTTTCACCAGAAGAGGCGTTGCAAATTCGCCAACTTGTTTCGTCTGTAACATATGGACTGATCATTTTACCGACATTAGGCGGGCATTTTTTAACGAAAGAAGTTATGGTAAGTAGTGAATTTATCTTAATTATATTTGTGGCGTTAATTGGGACAGCTTCGTACATTTTTTACTATAAAGCAATCCATGAACTGGGCCCAACGAAAGCTATGGGGCTGAATATTACATATTCAGCTTGGGCGATTTGGATTTCTATATTAGTAATGGGAACACCATTTTCTTGGAAATTAATTATTTGTTGTTTATTCATTATTGTAGGTGCTGTTTTAACAGTCGCGGATGCAAATGAATTTATTAAGAGAAAGAAATATAGAGGAGAGGTAGCATGAGAGCGATTTTATTAGCAGCTGGTATGGGGACACGCTTGCGCCCATTAACATTAACGAAACCAAAGTCATTAGTAGAGGTAAACGGGAAACCGATGCTAGAACGACAAATTGAATATTTACAAGAAATTGGTATAGATGAAATTATTGTTGTTACTGGATATTTATCGGGAAAATTTAATTATCTTGTTGATAAATATGAAAATATACGTCTTGTATATAACGATAAATATAATGTGTACAACAATATTTATACGATGTATGTAGTGCGTGAATATTTGGCAGATGCGTATGTGGTAGATGCTGATGTGTATTTACATCGTAATATATTTATTAAAAAACCAGAGTCATCTTTATACTTTAGTGCAAGGAAAGAAGATTTCCGCAATGAATGGATTATTAAGCATGATGAAAGCAAGAAAGTGTACGATATTGAAATTGGTGACGGTCATGATGATTACATTTTATGTGGCCTTTCCTATTGGTGTAAGGACGATGCGGATTATATCGTAAAAGAGTTAGAAAAAGCAGTGGAGCAAGAAGACTTTAGTGAGCTGTATTGGGATAATATTGTGAAAGATAATATTGGTCATCTGAATGTTCATTTATATGAAATTGATAGCAATGACAGCTTTGAAATAGATTCTGTCGAGGATTTAGAGAAGGTTGAAGAGAAGCTTGCCACTTTAAGAAGTTAGTTGTCGTTACGGTTCACATTATATTATTTTAAATGAGTGTTTATGGTAAAATATAGGTAAGCATAAAATGTATGAGAGAAACTATATATTTGTTGTATTGAGTATAGTAGGAGGAATAACATGAGTTCAATTTTGGTTTGTGGCGGAGCTGGCTACATCGGTTCACACGCTGTGAAAAAATTAGTAGATGAAGGTTTATCCGTAGTAGTAGTGGATAACTTACAAACAGGTCATGAAGATGCCATTACAGAAGGCGCAAAGTTTTATAAAGGAGACCTTCGTGATAAAAGTTTCTTAAGAGACGTCTTTACACAAGAAAATATTGACGCGGTTATGCATTTCGCGGCTGATTCTTTAGTTGGTGTTAGTATGGAGAAACCTCTTCAATATTATAACAACAACGTGTATGGTGCACTTTGCTTATTAGAAGTAATGGACGAGTTTAAAGTAGATAAGTTCATTTTCTCTTCTACTGCGGCAACTTACGGCGAAGTAGATGTGGATCTTATTACTGAGGAAACTGTAACAAATCCAACGAATACGTATGGCGAGACAAAATTAGCAATTGAAAAAATGCTTCATTGGTATAGCCAAGCGTCTAACTTAAAATATAAGGTCTTCAGATACTTTAACGTGGCTGGTGCAACTCCAAATGGTATTATTGGGGAAGATCATCGCCCAGAGACGCATTTAATTCCTCTTGTATTGCAAGTGGCGTTAGGTCAACGTGAGAAGATTATGATGTTTGGTGAAGATTATAATACACCAGATGGTACTTGTATTCGTGATTATATTCATGTTGAAGATTTAGTAGCAGCTCATTTCTTAGGGCTTAAAGACCTACAAAACGGCGGAGAAAGTGATTTCTATAACTTAGGAAACGGTAATGGTTTCAGTGTAAAAGAAATCGTTGATGCAGTTCGTGAAGTTACAAATCATGAAATTCCTGCTGAGGTAGCACCGCGTCGTGTGGGAGATCCAGCACGTTTAGTTGCTTCTTCTCAGAAGGCGAAAGAGAAGTTAGGATGGGATCCTAAGTATGTAAATGTGAAAACAATCATTGAGCATGCTTGGAATTGGCATCAAAAACAACCGAATGGATATGCTAAGTAAATATAATAAGTGAAAGAGAGGGTATTGTCGTTCAACATATGTTCGACAATATCCTCTCTTTTTTTGTATGATTTTTGCTATACTAAACTGTACTATAATACAGGATGGAAGGAGGATAAGGATGAAAATACTTGTAGTTGATGATGAATCGAGTATTCGTAATTTGATTCGAATGCAGTTAGAGATGGAAGGATATGAAGTATTAGTAGCGGCTGATGGTAGAGAAGCGCTAGAAAAGTGGAATGAAGGACCGGATGTATTGATTTTGGATGTTATGCTTCCAGATACAGATGGGTATGAGTTACTTCGCTTGTTCCGTGAGAAGGATAGAGATATTCCAGTACTCATGTTAACTGCAAAGAGTCAGATGAATGATAAATTGCTCGGCTTGCAACTCGGTGCGGATGATTATGTAACGAAGCCTTTCAATTATGCGGAGCTCATTCTTCGTGTGAAGAATATGAGTCGGCGTGTGAAGAAGGAAGAGGTTACGGCAAGCCACGAAGTAATTCGAGCTGGAAAGTTAATAATTTGTCCTAAGGAAAGAAAATTACATGTTAGTGGACAAGAGATTCAGTTAACGTACCGAGAATTTAATTTATGTCAGCTGTTTGTTTCAAATCCACAGCGTGTATTTATGAGAGATGAGTTACTCGAGAAAGTGTGGGGCTTTGAGTATATCGGAAATACGAGAGCGGTTGATATTATGGTGCAAAGATTACGTAAGAAGCTTGGTACGAGCGGAGAATATATTAAAACAATTTATGGCGTTGGCTATAAGCTGGATTGTTAAGTGGTGATGATATGTCGTTAAAACGGAATATGGTATTTGGAATAGTTGGATTGTTGATTCCAATTCTTTTTCTTTTGTATACGGTTGTTTATATTTCACTAGAGAAGAATATGTATCATAATGCAGCAGATTCTCTTGAGAAGTTAAGTGTAGAGGCACAAATTTATACGATGAATTATTTAGAGAAAGAAGCAGAAATCGAGACGTTAGGTCCGAATTCGCTTTTAATTGCTTCGTACTTAGCGAAGCGGATGGATGTCCGTGTACAGATGATAGGAAAGAATGGAGATGTTGTTGCAGATACACAAAAAGGAGCGTTACTTCATCGAAATATTGATATTGAGAGTTCTTTGAAGGGTAAGAAAGCTTATGTTTTTGCGGAAGGAGAGCCAGCACCCATTCTTTTGTTTTCAAGCCCGGTTTATTATGGAAACGATGTCATTGGGAGTATTCGTTTTATAGATGAGTTAACGGGTGAGAAGGAAGTTTTAACAAATGTGAGCTGGACTTTTTTAATGACATCTCTTTGTTTAGTGGCTGCAGGTATTTTCTTTGCGGTTCGTTTAGCTAGGTCTCTTCATAGGCCAATTGATCAGTTGAGACAAATGGCAAAGCGGCTTGCGAATGGCGATTATGAAAGTAAGATTGAGCTAAATGAGTATGTGGAAATTGCACAGCTTTCAGCATCCTTTAATGCGATGGCTGATGGAATTGAACTGCATATTAAGCAATTGAAGGAAGAAAAAGAGAAACAGAAAGATTTCTTGGACCGTATTACGCATGAGTTGAAGACACCACTTACGGCAATTATCGGTTATGTTGATTTAATTCCGAAGTTACACTCGAAGGAAGATGTGCAAGAGAGTCTCCGGTATGTAGCTGTAGAAAGTGAGCGTCTATTATCACTTGTAGAGGAATTACTTAAGTCTTCAAAGTACGGGACGAGTACGTTTGAAGTGTCACCTACAGTTGTGAATATAAAAGAATTAGCAGAAGAAGCAGTTTCAATTGTGAAACCTCGTCTGCAGCAATTTGAGATTGAAGTGATAAATGAGTTAACGGATGTACATGTCGTTGCGGATTTTGATAAGACGAAGCAAATCTTTTTAAATGTACTTGATAATGCAATTAAATATAGTGATGCTACGCAAATTCGCATGAATGTAATTGTAAGTGAGCATGAGGCGAAGGTTTTTGTTCATGATGATGGTATCGGTATAGATGAGGATGTACTTGCCGAGTGGAATGGGTCTCCAGGAGGGAAAATGCTTCCTTCTAGTTATGGGAACGGCTATGGTTTGTATATTTGTCAGGAGATTATGAATAAGCAAGGCGGAAGTATGCGAATTGAGAGCAGTGAAGAGATTGGTACTACGATATTTATTACATTTTTGCTTCCAAGACGAATGGAAGACATAAAAAACTTGAAAGCGGTTAAATGATACATTTATGAAACAATTATGCGGTATTTTCGAAACAACGTTTTTTTATCTTGGAGGTAGGCAGAAATGAAAAGGCTATCATTTCAAATTCTTATGTTTGTCTTTTGTATCATTGTTTCTCTTGTTTTGTTTTATGTTGTGGAGAAACAAACATATAATCGAATCACAATTGTGAATGACAAACAAGCCGTTTTACAAAGAGTGAACGAATCTCTTCCAATTGAAGTGAAAGTAAGACATGAAAAGTGGGGAGAAATTGTTGTAACGGATGAAGTTCGTTTACATACAATTGTTTCATTCTTTGACCGAATTCGAATAGAACCGAGAGAGGCAGAGAGCCAAGAACAAGTATTTACTGGAGAAGTAACGTACTTGAATGGACATAAGCGTACTTTTGCAGTAGGTGACTTGTTCCAGTATGAGGCGAACGTATACGGGAAGAAGGGCACTGATCCGATGATCTCGGCATTTCAAACGTATTTGTTAAGCCTGTATTACACGCCAGAGCGTATTAGTGATTTCTTCGCTTCAGCAAAGGATGTCATAGTACGTCAAGGGAATGTAGTACGTACTATCAATCTTACGCACATGCTTGATTCTATTCGGTACGCAAAACAAATTACAGATTACGGAGAAATTCAGAAATTATTACAATCACAGAATGAACCGATTGCTTATATTACAGCTTATAAATCAGGTAAGCATGTAAAGAATGAGCGTGAAGATATTCTTACGATTTCTGTATATCCATCGTACTTTGTTGTGCAATACCTCGGTGATAATAACGGGAATGTCATGTATATGAAAGGCTCTCTAGCAGAGTTATTCGTAAAGGAGAATGCGTCATGAGAAAGATAGCCTTTTTCTTCTTTTTGCTAGTAATTGGAGGAGCGATGTCTAGTTGCTCTCGAGATACAACCTCTATTAAATATAATAAAAGTGGTCTCCCTATTTTGGATGATCGTCATCTTGTTGCATATGTAGCGGCCCGTGAGGAAGTTGGTGAGGCATTGCTTTCATCATTTTGTAAACCGCGTGGATGTACGTATGAATTTATTCGTCTTTCGACAGAAGAACTTCTTCGAAGAGTGGAAGAAGAAGCTGGAAATCCGAAAGCGGATATTATTATTGGCGGTACAGTAGATGCACATCAAATGATGAAGCAAAAAGATCTGTCTATTCCTGTGACGAGCCAGCATGCGAATCGTATTTCAAAAACTGTTAAAGATAAAGATGGTTATTGGTACGGTTACGAAGTAGAGAAATTGGCAATCGCAATTAATAAAGAGCGGTGGAACGAAGAAATAGCACCGCTTGGCCTACCGTATCCATCCAGGTGGCAAGATTTATTAAACTCTGCGTACACAGGAAAGATTGTTATGCCAGATCCAAATGTTTCGGGTACTGCATATACGTTTTTTCAATCACTTATTGATACTTTAGGTGAAGAGGAAGCGAAGGCGTATGTGAAGCATCTTGCAGGACAGGTTGGAGAAGTAACAGTGAATGGTTACATACCAGCAGAACTTGTGGCAAGTGGTGAATATATGATAGGCATCAATTTTATGGGAGATCAGAGAATGCTTCAAAAACGAGGCTTTCCTATTTTAAGTAACGAACCTGAGCAAACAGGTTTGTCTGTCAATGCGATTTCGAAACTAAAACGTGCACCGAGTGGTATTATTGCGGATTTATTTATTGATTATTGTTTATCAGAAGAAGCGGGTCACATTTTAGAAAAAGTTTCGTTTGGCGTACCAACGATGTTTGCGAAGAATGAGAAAGAAATAGAAGGACAGCCGGTTAGAAGGGCGAACCAAAATATATCAAATAGTGGAATAATCGAGATATGGAATAGACAGCGTCTCTCTCAAAAGTGAGAAAAGGAGACGAGTGTATATGTTTAAATGGCTTAAGCCAGCACCTGCAATTGAGAGATTACCAGCGGATATGATCGCGAAAGTATATACGTTACTACGTATTCGTGTGCTAATCGGAATCTCTGTTGGATATGCTGCTTATTATTTAGTACGCAGTAACTTTACGTTATCAAGTACGTATTTAGTACAAGAATATGGTTTTAGTACAGCTGAAATTGGACTACTAGGTTCAGTAATGGCGATTGTTTATGGGTTTAGTAAGTTCTTTATGGGGAATTTATCAGATAAAGCTTTTGCCCAGCGCTTTATCGCAGTCGGATTATTCTTATCAGGGCTTGTAAATATTTGTTTCGGGTTTGCATCTTCATTTGGAATGATTGTTACATTACTTGTCCTCAACGGTATTGTACAAGGTATGGGAGCACCACCTTGTAGTATCGTTATGACGAAATGGTTCTCAAAGAAAGAACGCGGTACGAAAACAGGTATTTGGAATATTTCACATAACGTTGGCGGAATGCTTGTGCCACCACTTGTCGGAATTGGTGTAGGTATTTTCGGTGAAAGTCATTGGCAAGGCGGCGTGTTTATTTTCCCAGCGATTATCGCAATGGTAATTTCAGTTCTTGTTTGGATCAATGCGAAGGATACACCAGAGTCTGAAGGTCTTCCTCCAATTGATGAGTATCGTAATGACTATGAAAATCTTGAAAAAGCAGATAATGCTAACAAGATGTCACCAAAAGAGATTTTAATGAAATATGTAGTAAAAAATAAATTTGTATGGTTCTTATGTATTGCGAATGCATTTGTTTATTTAATTCGTTTCGGTGTTATTAACTGGGTTCCACTTTATTTAACGACAGTTAAAGGTTTTTCAAAAAATGAAGCACATGCAGCATATGCAATCTTTGAAGGTATGGCAATTCCAAGTTCATTAATCGTTGGTCTTTTAAGTGATAAATTATTTAAAGGGAAACGTATGCCATTGTGTATTATTAGTATGGTTGGAGTTGTTATTGGTACGTTTGTATATTGGCAAGCAACTAGCGTACTTGTTGTAAGTATTGCAGTTTCTATTATCGGATGTTTAATTTACGTACCACAGTTCTTAATCGGTTTAAGTGCGATGGAATTAGTACCGAAATTTGCGGTAGGTACGACAGTTGGTATGTGTGGTCTGTTCGGTTATGTGGGCGGAAGTCTTGTAGCAAACGCAGCAATTGGTGTTATTGTTGATCGTTCTGGCTGGGATGGTTGCTTTATCTTACTATTAACAGGTGCGATTTTATCAACAGTCTTCTTGTTCATCGTTCAACGTGGACATGAGAGAAAAGATCCTAAAGCGGCGTAATATTTTGTTTGAAAAGCTATTCAATTTTTATATTGGATAGCTTTTTCTATATAATATAATATTTCCTTAAATCTATCTTAAAAGACAAGATGTCATATTTCTAATCATTGGAATTTTTGTTACAATATAAATGGATGTGTAAAACTCTGTAAAAATAATGTAATAATATGTAATATATTTTCAGAAAGTTTTATACAATTTTTTATATTAAACTATTAAGTTATAAAGGGAGAGAGAATATGTTACCAAATACGGTTCGTACTCCAAATAAGAAGAAAAAATGGATTATTATCGGAGTTATTGCACTAATTGTTATTGTAGCAGCAGTTAATATTTTTATTATGCAAGGTAAGAAGAAGGGCGCATCAACAACGGCTGATGCTGTAAGTTTTGAGAAAGTGACAGAGCGTAAGCTGAATAATACGAAGTTAGTTTCTGGTCAGGTGAAGCCTGGGAATATTGAAAGTTTCTATGCGGATCCGGCCAAAGGAAAAGTGAAAGATATTGAGGTAAAAGAGGGACAAGAGGTAGAGAAAGGTACGAAGTTATTCTCTTATGATAATGAAGAGATTAATCTTCAAATGAAGCAAGCTGAGCTTGATCAGAAGATGGCAGATATGCGTTATGATCAAGGGAAAAAGAAGATTGATTCGCTTAAGAAAGAAATTAAGAAGGTGAAAGATAGCGGAGCTGGGAAAGAAGTAACAGATCCGATGGAAGAGCAAGTAAGTGAGTTAGAAATAGCGCAAAAAACAACTGATCTTGAGAAAGAGAAAGGGAAGTTACAGAAAGAAGAGTTAAATAAAAAGCAGAAAGAGCTTACGATTTATAGTAATTTTGCTGGTGTTGTTCAAAAGTTAGATAAAGATGCGGCGCAAAGTTCATCTCAAGCGTTAGGTGGACAAGGGAAGGCATTTTTACAAGTTGCTTCTAAAGACCCGTTCCAAGTTCAAGGGACTTTAACAGAGCTTCAGAAGTCACAAATCCAAAAGGATCAAACATTCACTGTAACTGCGAAAGCAAATAATAAGAAGAAGTGGACAGGTAAGATTACAGAGGTAAGTGAATTCCCAACGAGTGCAGAGATGGGTCAAGCTGGTGGTGTAGGTGAAGCAACTCAAAATATGTCCCAATATACATATAAAGCAAGTCTTGATAGCCAAGACGGTTTATCTCCAGGTTACCATGTTTCATTACAAGTAAACTTAGAGAATAAGACGATGATTGCTGTTCCAAGTAAGAGCATTGTAGAAAAAGACGATGATGCATTTGTTTATATCGAAGAAAAAGGAAAGCTTCGTAAACAAAATGTGAAAAAAGGTGCTACTGATGGAGATTGGACAGAGATTACTGAAGGCGTAACAGTGGGGCAAAAGGTGGTTAAAAATCCTTCCGACAACGTGTATGACGGAATGGAAGTGAAAGAGAAATGATTACGCTAAATAATATTGCTAAGACGTATTATCAAGGGAAGCTTGCGGTACCGATTTTGCATGGTATTAGTTTAACGATTCAGAGTGGTGAGTTTGTTTCGATTATGGGGCCTTCTGGTTCCGGTAAGTCAACGCTTATGAACATTATTGGTTGTTTAGATCGTCCAACAGAAGGCGAATATATGCTGAATGATGTGAATATCTTAACAGCAGACGAGTCAAAGCTCGCTTTAATTCGTAATGAATATATCGGCTTTGTATTCCAACATTTTAATTTACTGCCGCGTCTCTCTGCGGTGGAAAATGTTGAACTTCCGCTCGTATACGGTGGCGTGAAGAAAGCAGAACGTCGTAAGCGTGCCTTAGAGGCGTTAGGTAAAGTTGGATTAGCGGACCGCGTACATCATTTACCGAATGAATTATCAGGTGGACAGAAGCAACGTGTAGCGATTGCAAGGGCAATTGCGAATAACCCAACGTTCATTATGGCCGATGAGCCGACTGGTGCGCTAGATACGAAGTCTGGTGAGCAAGTTATGGATATTTTTACGAAGCTTAATGCAGAAGGTACGACAATTGTTATGGTTACGCATGAAGAGGAAGTAGCGGCTTATTCGTCTCGCCGCATTGTACTGCGAGACGGGAAAGTTACAGAAGATAGAAGGTGTGCAGTATGAGTTTACTAGATAGTATGAAAATTGCCTTATCGTCTATTTTAGCTCATAAACTACGCTCGGCTTTGACGATGCTTGGGATTATTATCGGTGTAGGCTCTATTATTACCGTCGTTGCGATTGGGCAAGGCGGGGAAGCGGCATTGAAATCTCAATTTGTTGGATCAGGTAATCAAACGGTTCCGATTCATTATAGTGCTGATATGAATGATCCTTTTGGTATGGGGATGGTAGAAGCACCGAAAATAACTGAAGAAGATATTTTTGAAATTAAAAAAATTCCAGAAATCTCACATGTTGTAACAACAAATTCAAGTATGGAACCACTTGATATTGAAGATAAAGTAGAAATGGTGAGTATTACTGGATTAGACAGTGAGTATTTTTCAGTAAATAAAGTAAAGTTGTTAAAGGGACGTTCTTTACAAGAATCAGATGTGGATCAAGGTAATAACGTTGTCATGATTAGTAAACAAATGGAGGAAAAGGTATTTAAGGATGCCAATCCAGTCGGTAAAATTATTGAAATGAAGGGTCAACCGATGCAAATTATCGGTGTCTACAAATCAGATAACGAGTTTATGGGAATGGGACCATCAGAAGCATTAATTCCAATTTCATTATGGCCGACACTGTATGGAAAAGATGAAATTCAAAATATTTCTGTTCAAGCAAAAAATGTAGATAACTTAGAAAAAGCAGGTAAAAAAGCTGCAGATGTCTTAAACAGTCGTAAACCGAGTGATGCAACTGGTAAATACGAAGTTATGAATTTAAAAGAACTTCAAGAAGGTATTTCAAAGATGACCGGTATTATGACAATGATCATCGGCGGTATCGCTGGTATTTCACTAGTCGTTGGTGGTATTGGTGTTATGAACATTATGCTCGTATCTGTAACAGAACGTACGCGCGAAATTGGAGTACGTAAAGCACTTGGAGCGACGCGTAGTAAAATTTTATTACAGTTTTTAATTGAAGCAGTTATGTTGACGCTTCTAGGTGGTTTAATCGGAATTGGTCTTGGCTATGGCGGGGCATATATCGTTTCCACATTTGCGAAGTGGCCACCGCTCGTTTCATGGGAAGTTGTCGTTGGAGGAGTACTATTCTCTATGACACTTGGTATTGTTTTTGGATTAATTCCAGCAAACAAAGCTGCGAAATTAGATCCAATTGAAGCATTACGTTATGAGTAATTAATAGTGTAGTAGAACTACACATTACCGTTCTAGTGGGCGGTTCGTAGCCTCTTACAATGAGGAAGTGAACCGCCCGTTAGAACGGGTTATATAAATAGAAGGAGGCGTTATAATGGAAGCGGATTTGAATACGCAAAAGGTTGGCGGAGAGAAGCCATCATTATTTGGAATGATTACTTCTCCTGGTTTACAGTTTGAGAGAATGAAGGCGAGCGAGAAAGTTTGGGGTATGTTCTTTTTAGTTGCGTTGTTACAAGGGCTTGTAGGTGGTTTGACAACATATGTTGTGAACACGTCACCTGAAATGGTTAAAATGCAGAAAGAATTAGGTGAACTTGCTGGTAAGGGTTCAATAACATCAGAAGTTATTTATGGAATTGGATCTGGTTTTGTTGGAGCGATGATTGGAGCGCTATTTGTCGCAGCTATTTATAAAGTATTTATGATGTTCTTTGGAAATGATACGTCTTATAAGAAGTTATTAACGATTGTTGTATATACTAATATTATTCTTATTATTGGTGGACTTATTAATGGTATTATAGCCCTAATTTTAGATGGTGGAGCAACCCAGTATACAAGTTTAGGACCATTATTTGATCAAGGTTCACTTGCATATGGAATAGGTAATACAATTGAATTGTTCTATTTATGGAATTTAGTTTTAATTTGGTTAGGATTACAAGTTACAGCTGGATTAAGTAAAGTGAAAGCAGCTATTCCAATTATTGTTTTATTCATTATTAAAGCGGCATTCTTAGCTGCATTTGTTGTGTTAATGGCAAAAATATTACCAAATATTCCTGTATAATATGATCTGACAAAAAAGGTGGCTCTCTAGAGTCACCTTTTTTATTTTTGCCCTTACTTCAAATACCACCAACAAAATTTCAAATACTGCCTAGTGTAATTTCAAATTCCTTCGGTAGTATTTGAAATTACTCACAGTGAAGTCTCTTCTTTATTTTTATATTGTAAAGGTACCGCGGAATAACAAAGAGGTATACCTTTTAGAAATAGGTACTATGTGAAGCCAGCCACTTTTACAGAGACGGTTGTTTTGTATGAAGGAATGATTATAAATCAAATAAAGAAGTTAAGTATTTATCAAGATCATGAAGAGTATTATCAATGTGGTTTAATCGGTCTTTGGTATGCGTATGAAAGATATGAGGAGGGGAAAGGAAGTTTTCCTGCTTATGCGGTGATAACGGTACGTGGTTATATATTGGAAAGACTAAAGAAAGAATGCGTAATGCAGGAGAGGTATGTGTGCGTCGGAGAGTACGATGAACAATTTGAGTCTGAAGAAACGGGAATGAGAGCACAGGATTTTATGAGTGTGTTAAATAAGAGGGAGAGACACATTATTTCGGAACGATTTTTTGTAGGGAAAAAGATGGGAGAAATAGCCTGTGAAATGGGAATGACATATTATCAGGTGAGGTGGATATACCGGCAGGCACTTGAGAAAATGCGAGATAGTGTAAAGGGATAAAGAGAATAAGTAGAATGGAAGATAAGAGAAAGATCACCTTCCATTCTATTTGTTTTAAGATAGTAAATGTGGCATGAGGTTTTATGAGTGTAGTGAATCTTGCATGTTCATTTGGGATAAAACATATCCAGCTTTCCATAATTGCTGACTTAACTTATGGGAACTAATTTGTATCGTTACGGTAAATCCGTTTGAGAAAAAAATTTTAGCTTTTTTAGTTTTTTTGAAAAACTCTATTGTATGGATATGCTTGTAGAACAACCAAATACAGTTTGGAGAAGCAGGAGATTCTGTTGGAAAAGCGCAAATATATTCCTTATGATTAATTGGAATCGGAACGTTTTGTTTGAATTTAAAGTTTGCTTGGACTGCATTACGTCTGCCCTGATAAGTAGAATAAACATCTGTTAGACAAGATTTCTGTATGAGCTGGAGAGCGGTTTGGCGGGAGTAAAGGTGCTTCCCGCTACTGTCGATAATTTTTGTACGGTAAGAGGGGTGCTTACATGGCTCTAACATCATTGTAGAACTAGAAATAAAAATATCATTTTCATTGTTCATTAGTATAATGCCTCCCTTGTAATTTTTATTCTGAATATAATTATATATAAATTTTGTAAAGTCACTATTAATATTCTGTTTTATATTGTAAATTTTAGTTATTCGTTTACAATCAACAGATGATAGTCTTTCTAATTTGCATCGCTTGTACATATATATGAAAATAGAAAAGAATAGGCGGTGATATAGCATGAAGAAAAAGTATATTATTATAGTTCTAGCTGTTGTTCTCCTAGTTTATTTAGCGAATAGTAATCCGAGTAAAGGAGAATATACGGATTGGGCAGCGAAGCAGTTTATGAAACGTAATGATGTAAGTAAGAAGCTAGATGAGGTTCAAAAAGAAAATGAAGAGGGTCTTCTTGGCGATTTAGCATCGGCAGGTAAGAAGTTGGCGAAAAAGTATGTTGAGCCACAAGTTGGATTATTAATCGACCATTATACAAAGCGAAATGATTATATTTTCTTCTCAACATATACGACTGATTTCGATTTAGGTGGAGAAAATTATAAATATGTATGCGTCGGTTTTTCAAAGATTTTTATTCCGATTGAAATGCCGAAGAAAAAAGACGAATCTGCAAAATAATGCAGATTCGTCTTTTTCGTTTATTCCGCTGTTTGTGGGCAGTCAGACTCCTAGCTCAAAATTCGGCTGGAGAGAAGAAGTTAGTTGGGAGCCTTACTGCCTGTAAATGCCCGATTGGTGAAGGTTAATAATCAGTAGGGATGAACAAAATCCCCACTGATTAAAGTTTTACTTTATAGAGTAATTGGAACTTCGGATACATTTTTTTCTACGAGACGGGCTCCTTTTTTTCGGGTATTTTCATCAATTGATGAAAATATAGATGACGCAAGAATGGTATCCATTACTTGATTTACGACTTGTGCATCGACGGGTGTGATGGGCTTATCGATAGAAAAAACAACTGTTTTTCCATCTTCTTTCGTGAAAATCAATTCGAGTACTTGCATGCTTTATTCCCTCCTTATTATTTATACGTTAGCAAGATCTGAAGTACTTACAAGTTGTACAGCGTGAAGTGATGATTCTTGTAAGGAAGCAAGGGCACGGGCTACGTTGTGTACTTGCTCTAAGTTTGCATTTGTTTTAACGCGTTTAAATTGTTTGTTCTTCAAAGTTGTTTTTCCATTCTTATCTAATCCATTGTTTAATACAAGACGTAGAGTTAAATCCATTACAATTGTTTCAACTGCCATGTGTATCACCCCCTTTCACTTTATAAATAGGGGGCAAATGTCATGTTTTGGCGTGAAATTTTTTCTTTTTTTTGGTACTCTTAAAAGACTAAGAGAGGGGTTTCGGAAGAATGAATCGTAAATGGTTATTTTGGATTCCTGTATTACTATGGATGGGGCTTATCTTCTATTCCTCAGCACAACCATATAAAAAACAGGATATGCGCTCGGATATTGAACAATATGTAAATGTTGAATTTGTGAAAGAGCATTTTTCGTGGGTATCTATCGATTATGGTGGAGGTACACCTGTTAGTATTGCAAATAAAGGTGTGGGCGGATTTGTTGAATTTTTCCTTCGTAAAGGTGCTCATTTTATGGTGTTCTTCATGCTCGGTTCTTTGACGTATTATGCTTTTCATCGATCGGGTTGTTCGAGAAAAAGATGCTTTATATATGCCCTTCTTTTCGTTGCAGGGTATGCAACATTGGATGAAATCCATCAATGGTTTACGGGAGACCGTACACCGATGTGGCAAGATACATTACTTGATACGTGCGGCGGATTGACAGGAATTATAATAAGTAATTGGTTTTGGAATAGAAAAAGGAGCTAATCTCATTTCGAGATTTGCTCCTTTTGTTTATACACCAAGTAATTCTTTTAATTCGTCTGTTGATAGTTCAGTCATCCAACTATCACTTGTAATGACAGCATTGTTTAGTGATTGTTTTCGTTCTAACATTTCATCAATCTTCTCTTCTAATGTTCCTGTTGTAATAAGTTTGTGAACATGAACGAATCGTTTTTGACCAATACGATATGCACGGTCCGTTGCTTGATTTTCTACAGCTGGATTCCACCAACGATCGTAGTGAATGACATGATTAGCGGCAGTTAAGTTTAAGCCTGTTCCGCCAGCTTTTAAGGATAAGATGAAAATGTCATACGTTCCGTTTTGGAACTGTTCGATCATCTTATCACGCTCTTTCTTCGGCACACTGCCGTTTAAGAAGAGGACGCGCTGACCAAATGTTTCCTCTAATATGCTCTTTAGCATGTTTCCCATGCTGATGTATTGAGTAAAGATTAAACAGCTCTCATTCTGATCTTTAATATTTTCGATTAGTTCCATTACCGTTTTTGTTTTCATAGAACGTTCAACGATATCTTTCGGTTCTGTTTCTTTTAAATAAAGAGCAGGGTGATTGCAAATTTGTTTTAGTTTATTCAACATTAGTAATATGAACCCGCGACGTTCAATCCCGATTAGCCCTTCAACATTTTGTAATGTATCTTGAACAAGTTGCTCGTATAAGGAAGCCTGTTCACCAGTTAGTGGGCAGTAAGCTTTCTGTTCCTGTTTATCTGGTAAGTTTAATGCGACTGTTTGATCTTTCTTCGTTCGACGCAGTAAAAATGGTGAGATAAAGCGTTGGACTTGTTGGATTTTTCTTTCATCACGGTCTTTTTCAATCGGTGTGACGAAGCGGCGCTGGAATTGTCCTAAACTGCCAAGATATCCATGATTAATAAAGTCGAAAATGGACCAAAGCTCGGCAAGTCGGTTTTCCATTGGTGTACCAGTTAAAGCAATTTTATGATTTGCCTGCAAGTTGCGTACTGCTTTCGACTGTTTCGTATGTGGGTTCTTAATATTTTGTGCTTCATCCAAAATAACAGCGTCCCAGCATAACGAAGTAAGTTCTTCCTCGTCAAGTTGAGCTAACGCATAAGACGTTAATACAACATCTGCTGATTGAAGAAAATCTTTAAATGAATCTCCCTTATCGCGGTTACTTCCATAATGTAATTGAACGCGTAAATTTGGTGCGAAACGCTCAAATTCTTTTTGCCAATTTCCAAGAACGGATGTCGGCGCCACGATTAATGCAGGACCTGTTTTGAGCTTGTTTTCTTTTACATATAGTAAGTAAGAGATCGTTTGAATACTTTTCCCAAGTCCCATATCGTCCGCTAATAATGCCCCAAATCCAAGTTGTCGTAAATATAATAACCATTCAATGCCGTGTTGCTGATACGGACGAAGTGTTGCGTTTAGTGAAGTAGGGACATCTACTTTTGGAATATCTCCAATATGGAGTAGCTTTTGGAATAGCTCTTCATAATATCCGTCTAGTTCGATTTCAATATCAGTAAACGGACTATCTTCTTCTACAATTTCTGTTTCAGCAGTGTTTGATAAATGTTGCTGGAGGACATCTTTCATTTCTAGTCCGTATTTATCGGCACGGTTCATTAGTTTTCTTACTTCTTCAATAAAGGCTGGATCCAGTCGCATCCATTGACCATTTATATTGAATAATCGTTTGTTTTGTTCAATGAGTTCGAAAAATTCGCTTTCCGATAAATCAATTCCGTTCGTTGAAATGCGCCAATCAAAGTTAACGAGCGTATTCATGCCGAAGAAAGATTGTGTTTGTGCTGTGCTTTGCTTCAGCTGTACACGCAGCTTCGGTTTTGCTGCTTTTAAATTTTGCCACCATGATGGTAATAAAATTGTAATACCAGCTGCAAGTAACTCGTCACTTGCTTCTGTTAAGAAATTCCATGCTTCCGTTTCAAACAGTTCTTTTCTGAACGTATCCTCTTCTTTTAGCCACGGTACGAGCTTACTAAAGCCTTCTTGCGTTTCCGTAATACGCTCTTCGTAATCGTGCCATCTTTTCGGTAAGGAATCGATGTTTTCATATACATATATGCGATGTGCCCCGCGCTTTGGTGCCACAATCGTTTCAAGCTTCCACATTTCAAATTCCTCTTGTGGTTCTTGCAGTCTTAGTCCAATTGTAAAGGGAAGGTCATCTTCAATGTAACCGATTTTTCGAAGCCAATCTTCTTCATGTAGCGCTGTTTCCAGCTGTCTTTTCGTAAAGTCGTAATGTTCGTATAGTCTCTTTGCATCTTCCCATCCGTCATTTGATCGGTTATCTTGCAATATACTTTCATTTACCGAGGTTGAGAAAAGCGTTGCTAATGTATCATCTTCGATTGGTGTATTTTGAACTTTCCAAGATGGTTGTTTGGACCAACGTTCCATATCGGGTACGAAGCTACCGCTTACGAAGGCATCCCATAATTCATTT
The DNA here is from genome assembly GCF_016483575.1 of Bacillus cereus group sp. N12. Lineage (NCBI taxonomy): Bacteria > Bacillati > Bacillota > Bacilli > Caryophanales > Bacillaceae > Bacillus > Bacillus cereus group sp. N12. Next base: position 20,139 of record NZ_JAEHBO010000029.1, on the reverse strand, counting down.
GCATCTTTCGTAAGTGCTGTAATAGGATCGTTCATTTGAATATGTGCAAAGGAGTTCATCGGTTTGTTTGCGATGTATTCAAATGCTTGTGCGTTTGTTAGCATAACACCTTGTTTCCCTTCAAAGGTTGCTTCTTTTAGAAACGTGCCATAGAAGGAAGTGGCGTGCCATGTAAATGCATTTCGTTTCCAACTTGTTACGGATAATGGAGTACCGCTGTCATCTTCGCCCCAAAGGAACCAACCTTGACTAACATGCTGGAGCCTAATTGTTACTTCAGTTTGATTGATCATCGATTAATTTTCCTTTCCGTAATTCCTCTTGTAGTGCACGAAGGCGTGAATGTAGATTGGCGATATGAATAATGAAAGCATCCCATTCATCGGTGCGTTTTAAACGTTTATATAATGTACGTAATTTCTTTAAGTAGCGAACTGCACGTCTATATGATTTACGGTTTCGTTCTTCAATGGCCTCTACAGCAGCAAGATGATAAAGAGGAAGTGCCGCTTCTGGCGCTTCTTTTTCAATATCTTTCAATGGCTCTTTCAATAGTTCAATTGCTTCAAATCCATATAAGAGATGAAGTTCGGACCATGTACGATACTGCTTCTTCGCGAGTACGTATTGTTCGTAGTTTGTGAAACTATACGGTAATAGTTCTTGTAAAATCATTTCGAATCCAGCTTGTTCATTTGTATGCGTTGCATATGTTTCGTACATGATTACAAATAACCGAACGATATCTTTTATGAAGATTGTATCCTCGTGCTCATGTATGGTTTTCTTTACTTGTTTATACGTAAACGAAAGCCAGTTTTTTCCGCGATCCCACTGCATGGCGCTTAATAGCTCTTCTAACCAATAGAAATAAAGACTTACAACAGAAGCAGGCTGTTTTTTTAGTAAGTCCATTGCTAGTAGGTCTTCGTCATTTAAAAAGAATAGATGAGAAGAGGCTAATGCTTTGGAAAGTGGATTTATTTTCGTGACAATTCGTTTTTCTTCTTCTTGCAGTTGATCTTTATTGTTTAACAGTTCACTCCATATGTGACGATAAATAAAAAATCTCTCCTGTGTATAGGCATCAGTGGAGAAGAATACTTCGTGAACGAGACGAGCAGTTTCTTGTAAAATTGATTCAGACTCTGAAGGAATCGCTTCTGATTGTAGGTCCCGAACGATGGATTCCACTTTATCCACAAATAGGCGAACGACGTTAACAGGTTGGTGATAAGAATACGTTTTATTTACTTCGAATGCCTGAATTTCTTCTAATAATTTTTGAAAGCAATAAAGTACCGCGTGTAGTCTGAACAATTCATGTATCGCAATGATACGCGGAGCTTTCCGCTCGAGTTTCGTATAGAAGTCTGTAAAAATACTCATAAGAAAATACATTTGTTTATAAGTAAGCCGAGCTTGTTCTTTTTTAAATGATTCATATTCGTTGTCAAAATATGATTGCCAACTTTTATAATCCGTTTCTTCAAAAGCTGATGATTGCAATACTTGTCTTGCAGTTCGAATAGGAGGAAGAGAAGGTTTCGTATTATTTTTAAATAAAGTTAATACATCTCCTACTTGCCCGAAACTAGACGCTGCAGATAGTAACACAGCGAGCATATGCTCACATTGCATTGGTGCGAAGCAATCGCAATAGCTTTCAGCGACGTTACGAATCGGGATATGAACGCTATATACGCTGCCTTCAGCATCTACAGTTCCTGATAGCGTGTAACCATCAAAGTCAACGTTGTAGACAACACCACTACGATATAGGTGCCGAGCTGTAGCGACATGTTCCTGATCAGCTGTTTGCTGTGGATCTAGTCCTTGAACGAACTCATTCGCAATCATCATAATTTCATCTTTCGTAATTGAGTGTTGCAGCATAATATTCCTCCGTACACATATTTCTTTCCTTTACCATTATAAACAAAAAATGCTCAAAACAGAAAAAATGAAATTTAGATTATCATATCGTAACTGTGAATGGGAAGATGCTGTATCATTCTCTTGGTACAAATAATACGTTGAAACCAGGGGAAGTATCTGGTCCGACTCGTTAACGTAAGAAAGACTATCTCTTGTAATTGAGATAGTCTTTTTGCGGTCAGAAGCGTGTCTGCTTTAATGTCGCTTGTACATACGGATCATTTACTATTTGTTCGACTAGCGGTAGCATTGCTTGTTCGAATGGAATATTGATAGGAAATGGCTTTTGTGAGCCTGGTTTTATCCCGTATTGTACAATTTTGTAATGTATATTTCCTTCATGGCCGAGCACAATTAATTTATAGCGATTGTCATCGCCGGCGAGTGAAAAATCAATGGAAGTAGCATCATATGTTACTTCGTCTTTATATATATAAGGTTTTGGTGTACCAATCCAGTCTACTTTTGCTTGTACATTCATGATAATAGCCTCCTCATAGCTATTATAAATAAATAAAAGCCAGCTCTCAACAAAGAGAACCGGCTGTAATTTAGCAGTCATTGGTTATTTTAAAATTTTCACTTTAACAGTTTTGCGTCCCCATTTTTGGGCAGCGCTATCTGATCCAAGTAGAATGTCGATACGGTTACCTTTAATTGCACCACCAGTATCTCCAGCGATAGCTTCTCCATAACCTTCAACCCATACTTTAGATCCTAATGGGATTACTTTCGGGTCAACAGCGATCATTTTCATGTTTGGATTCGCAGTTAAATCATGACCCATTGCAGTTAATACACGGCCGCCATATGTGCCACCGTTTTCGCTCGGGTGAGCTGTATATGCTGTAGCTACAACTGTTAACTCACGACCACCAGAAGGTTCGCTAGTTTCAGCAGCTTTCACAGCAGGCTTAGCAGCTGGTTTTGCTTGTGCTACAGGTGCTTGAGCTTTAGCAGGAGCTGGTGTTTCTTGTTTCTCAATAACAGGTGCTGTACCTGTTAAGAAAGGAACATGAACATAAGCTGTTTTCCCGTTATATTCAAATTGTAACCACTCATTTTGTACTTGGTTCGTTGTTTCGATCATATCGTCCTTCTTCAACGTTCCAAGAATTTCTGAGTTTGTGTTCGCTTCAGCACGTACGTTTAATACGTTAGCTGTTACGTAGTAGATGCTTTTTGTGAACTCTGCACTTACGAATGCGTCTTTACCATCTAAAGTGATTTTTGACCATCCGTTCTCTGTATTTAGAACATCTATTTTATTACCGTTTAGTAATTTACCGACAACTTTTGATTCAGTAGTAGGGTTTTCGCGTACGTTTAGTACGTCTGTTGTTACAACAGTTTCTGCATTGGCAGATGATGTGAAAATCCCAAGACCAAAAACTGCTGCTGTTGCTATACCAATTAATTTTTTCATGATAGCCTCCATTGCGTTTGTTTTCGTGTCCTCATTATAGCAACAGATTTTTTCGGATTTGGGGAAAACACACAATTACAAACCATTCGTAATCAGTCGTTAACATCCTGTAATATAACAAAAAATATAGGAAAGCGTTTTTCATTCTATATGATTAGTAGGTTTCTAGTTATATTCAAAATATTTAATACAACATATTTTTTTCGGCGTAAATAAAAATGTTACGATAGTATTACAAAACGTTTACTATACAGTTACATTCCTTGAGTATTTTACCGTTTTATGGGTAATATAGTTATATAAACATAAACATTTCGTTTGTGAAGCTATAAACATGTGCTATATACTAGTAAAAAAACCGCATAATTGTTACAAGAAGAAAAGGTTGCAAGGAAGGAATTTGCCCTTTTTTACATATGTAACACATCCTTTTTTGGGAAAATACATTCCCATCCGCATTTTTCTCGCACAATTTGGCAGCAGTATTTCTACCTTGTAGCTCTTGCAGAGTGAAAAGGTTATACGGAAGGTAAGGCTGTCTATAAGAATTCTAATTGGTGAAGGTGAAAGTAAGAGATTTGAAAGAAAATCACCGCAAAAATTATAGTTTTCTATCCGATTTAACATATCGGAATTTATGTTATTTACAAAAGTGAAACCTACGAAGGGGGATTTGATGAGGAAACTGACAAAGACATTCATCGTTTCATTAACATTATGTATTGCATTTACAATTTGGGGGATTATTCCCGAATCTATTATTGGACAAGGTAGCCTAGGAAATGTAACAACTGCAATTCAAACTGCACTAGTTAGTAAGTTTGGATGGTTTTATATTATTTCTGTTTCTATCGTTTTAGGTGTGTCCATCTTTTTAATTGTCTCGAAATACGGTTCTATTCGTTTAGGTAAAGATGATGACGAACCTGATTATAGTTATATGACATGGTTTGCTATGTTATTTAGTGCTGGTATGGGTATCGGTTTAGTTTTCTGGGGTGTTGCGGAACCATTAAACCATTTATACGCACCTCCGTTTGGAGATGGTGCAACTGAGGAAAGTGCGCGTCTTGCACTGCGTTTTTCATTTTTCCATTGGGGATTACATCCTTGGGGACTATATGCGTTTGTAGCGTTATGTATTGCGTACTTCACTTTTAGAAAAGGAAAAGCAAGTACAATTAGTGCGACAGTAGGTCCGTTATTTAAGGGCGGGGAACATGGGCGTATTGCTCATTCATTTGATGTGTTAGCTGTGTTCGCGACTGTGTTTGGTGTTGCGACATCATTAGGTCTTGGGGCAAAACAAATTGCAGGTGGTGTTAGCTATTTAACATCTATCCCTAATTCATTAACGACGCAGTTAGTTATTATCGCAATCGTAACAGTTCTTTTCATGTTATCTGCGCAAACCGGTCTTGATAAAGGAATTAAATATTTAAGTAATACGAACATTATTTTGGCATTTGCACTTATGATAATTGTATTATTTGCAGGTCCAACAAACTTTATTATGAATTACTTCACTTCAACGATTGGTTCTTACATTCAGGAATTGCCAGGCATGAGTTTCCGTTTAAGTCCATTGGATGAAGGCGGAAATCAATGGATCCAGTCTTGGACAATTTTCTATTGGGCATGGTGGATTGCATGGTCACCATTCGTAGGTACATTTATTGCTCGTGTGTCACGAGGGCGTACGATTCGTGAGTTTGTTATTGGTGTGTTACTTGTTCCGACCGTAATTGGTGCACTTTGGTTCTCTGTTTTCGGCGGGACTGGTATTCATATGGAGCTGTTTGGTGATGCGCATATCTTTGACAAAGTGAAAGAGATGGGAACAGAAGTAGGATTATTCGCTATGTTCGATCAGATGGGTAGCTTTGGATCAGCTTTATCAGTTTTAGGTATTCTACTTATTGCAACATTCTTTATTACATCAGCAGATTCTGCGACGTTTGTTTTAGGAATGTTAACGACGCATGGTAGTTTAAATCCACCGAACCGCATTAAAATGGTTTGGGGTATCGTTCTAGCCGCGATAGCTTCTACCTTATTATATGTTGGCGGATTAGAAGCATTGCAAACGGCAGCTATTATTGCGGCATTCCCATTCGTCTTTGTTATTTTCTTTATGATGGCAGCATTATTTAAAGAATTGCAAAAAGAAGGACGTATGAAGCAACATAAATAATAGAAGGAAAAGGGCTGATTTCATATCAGCCCTTTTTTATCCCTCTATTTGTGGCAATAAGACACCCACCTCAAAATTCAGCTAAAGCAAAGAAGTTAAGTGGGGGATGAAAAAAGCCTCACTGATTAAAGTTTCATTTTATATAGAAGAGATTTTAAATACAAATCAGGGAAATAAAATACTGTACTATATAAGTAGTATGCCTTTTATACGAAGAAAAAATGATAACTTTCGACAACATTCGATATTTTATGAATTCTATTCATATTTTTGTCAAAAATATGTCGGAAATGTGTTGTCACTTTTATGTATATGTGCTATATTATTTCCTGTAAGCGATTTCAAATAGTTTTAAAGCGCATTCAAGGGGGACATCTAGAATAATGAAACGTTACGAAAGAAAGTGGAAGCATATTTGTTTGAAACGTGTGGCACATCGAAATGTGCAAGAAAGCACGGAACCTAAGACTGAAACGCGCAAAGATCAGCAAGAGAAGCAATTGGTTCTACAAAAATAGCAATCACTTTTTCGTATATAAATGAAGGTCGATCGTTCGTTGGGGGATGGACGTGAAATTACTTTCAGCTAAGGGGTATTGTCTGATATATAATTTATACGGCAATAAATAAGCACAGAGCATACGGCGCTCTGTGCTTATTTTTATTATTTATCTTTTTTGAATCGAACGGTTTTATCCCAGCCGATGACTTGTTTCTTGCTCTTTGCACGTAAGTATAAGATTAGACTGCGAATAAATAAATACGTGAAGAGCTGTGCGTACGTAAAGTACATGATGACGCTAATAAAAATATTCGTCGGTGTAAAGGTTCGTTCGACGCTCTGGGCACTAAATAATTGCGAAACATATGTAATATATGCAACATACCACATAAATAGTAACGGAATACTATATTGAATCTGGAATATCCCGAGTAGTCCAATGACAAACCAAACGTTTGAAATGATTAAAAATAGCCAAAATACGACATACACTAACACTTGCTGTAAGGAATGGACAAGAAGTTTCCCTTTAAAGAAACTTAATGAAGAAAACATCTTTTCTAAAATATAGAGGTTTCCTTGGAGCCAACGTGTACGTTGTTTAATAAGAATTTTTAAATGCTCAGGTTCTTGTTCCCATGTAATCGATTCTGGAACGATTGGTAAGAGATAGCCTTTTTGTGTAATTCGTAATGTTAATTCAGCGTCTTCTGCAATTGCATAAGGATCATAGCCACCAAGCTCTTCTAAGGCAGAGCGACGAAGAAGCATGTTCGTTCCTGTTAGTGAACCTGTTTGGAATAGTAACCAGCGTCCAGATTGCATAAGGAGCTGGAAGATTTGAAACTCTAGTGAAATCATTCGTGTCAGCCAGTTTCTGTTTTCATTGACTGTACGAACGTGTCCAACAGCCCCAACGGCATCTTTGGTTGTTTCAGCATGTTCGACAAGCATTCGCAGAGCATGTGGTTCAGGTTGATTGTCTGCATCGTAAACGCAGAAATATTCACCATCCGAAATACTAAGCCCATAGTTTAATACACGTGATTTTCCTTTTGGTTCACCAGGCGGGACACGAATGTGACGGATATGAGCATAAGCTTTGTCAAAGTCATCACCAATTTCAGGTGTTTCATCCTGAGAATTATCGTTTAATAAATAAACAGTTAGTTTGCCTGGATATTCAATCTTTGCCATCGCCTCTAACGTATCTTTAATAACGACCCCTTCATTATGGGCGGGTATTAAAATATCAACGCTCGGATAATGTTCTAGCGTACGATCTTTTCGTTTACTATTTCGGTGAATTAAGCCTGCGAGTGTTAAGAAAGAATAATAAACGAGTAAGCCAGAGAATAGAAAGGCTGTAAAAATAAGTACGTATTTAATTGAAAATGCGATGCTAATCCAAAAAACGAGTACACAGAATAAAAGAAATAAAAGGAGTATAACAAGCGTCATCATAATAATGTCGGTCCTTTACTTCCGATTTGCTCTCGCGAAATTTTTATATCTTGAATTGCTTCAGCAGCAAGCCATTGCCCCATTTTTGGCTGTAGGCGGTTCATTACAATGTTAGCACCAGCTTCATTTGTGTTTTGTAGTAAAATAACCAGTGTATTGCTATCGTATTCAGCAGCAAGGTCAAAGTCATTTCTTACCGTTTCAACTAATAATGAAGCTACACGGTCCATGACGCTTTCTTTCGTGTATTTACTAAAGGAAGCAAAATCGAAGTAAATGATAATACCTGATTCATTGCGACGATTCATTGCAGTTATTAATAATGCTTGTCTTCTTTCGAATTCTTGTCTCGTTAATAATTTTGATTCTCCAATGTATTGTTCTAGCGTTCTCACACGTTCAGTTAATTCTTTATTCTCATGAATAACTTTCTTTAATAGATGTGTTGAGATATAAACAATGAAGAAGTTTGCTACCATCAGGAAGTGAGTAATAATGTACTCCCATTGATCTGATGTACTCCATAAGTAAAGCCACGCTTGATAGAATAAATAGAATACCGAAATAATGGTTCCCAATATGAAGAAAACAAATGCGGTTTTATCAGGCAAAAATAGAAATAGTACATTAACGATTACATATATAATTGTAAAAATGAGAGCATGCTCATAATGCGTCACATGTACAGTTGTAAAATAAAATAAAATTTGTAAAATCCACATAGAGAAGACTTTATAGAAATTATTTTTCACAAACGTTCCTCCTTAAAGGTAATTCAGGCAAGGATACTTGTAGTATGCGCAATTAATAAGGATTAGACCATGTAACTGCAATTCTTTTTTAATAGAACAAAATGAAGTAGTATCTCTCTTGCACAAAAAAAAATAAACAGACTTACTAATTATTGTATCATAATGTTTTTATATTTCATCATAAAGTATTTTGTATATATAAAAATATATTTATACATACAAAAAAACCTCCTCTATGGAAAGAGGAGATTTGATATAAATTTATAGGAACATCATACCTGCAACTGCTGCGTTTAAGAAGTTCGCTAGTGTACCAGCGATAACTGCTTTAATCCCTAATTGTGCAATTTGTTTACGGCGAGTAGGAGCTAACGTTCCAGTTACACCTAATTGAATTGCAATAGAAGAGAAGTTTGCGAATCCACAGATTGCGAATGTTAAAATCAGATTTGTTTTTGCAGAGAAATCTGCCATATGTGGTCCTAAGTTTGCGTATGCAACGAATTCGTTGATTGCAAGTTTTTGACCGATAAAGCTTGCTGCTTGTATAGCTTCACCTGGAGAAACCCCGATTAAGATTGCAAATGGAGATAATAAGTAACCGAAGATTAAATCTAGGCTAAGTTTAATATCGAACCAAGAACCAACCCATCCTAATAATCCATTTAATAAAGCGATTAATGCGATGAAAGCCATTAACATTGCTGCTACGTTAATAACAAGTTGCATACCTTCAGATGCACCACGTGCAGCTGCATCAATAACGTTTGCGTCTTCACGTTCTGTAGAAAGCTCAACGTTATTATCTACTTCTTCTGTTTCTGGCATAATTAGTTTTGCAATTAATAAACTTGATGGAGCTGCCATAATTGCTGCTGCTAATAAGTGTTCTAACGGAATTCCCATCGCTGCATAGCCGACAAGAACTGACCCGGCAACAGCCGTCATACCACTTACCATAATAGTGAAGAACTCACTATTTGTTAAGCGTGCTAAGTAAGGTTTGATTAAGATTGGTGCCTCAGTTTGTCCTAAAAATACAGTTGTTACTGAGTTTAAACTTTCTGCTTTAGAAGTTCCAAGAAGTTTACTTAATGCACCACCAACGACACTAACAAATTTCTGCATAATACCGAAATGATATAAGATTGCTACTAATGAACTAATAAATACAATTGGAAGTAGTGCCTGAATAAAGAAGACAAATCCCCAAGGGCCTTTTGCGTTGACTAAATCCCCAGCAACGAACTTAATTCCCTCGTAAGAAAAATTAATTAATCCTTGAACACCATCAGCAGCGTGTTTTAAACCTGCTTTACCAGCATCCCAGCGTAATACGATAAATGAAAATGACATTTGTAATGCTAGCGCGATTAAAATTGTGCGCCAATTAATAGCTTTGCGGTTGGAAGATAGTAAAAAAGCAATTGCTAATACTCCAATCACGCCGCCAATTCCCCATAAAAGATTCATGCAGTGTATGCTCCTTCCTCATAGTAAAAAAGTGTATAAACCAGTTGTCTATACTTTTGCGAATATAACATCTTAAGTAACTTATCATAATGGACATCGGAGGTCAAACGTCTAACGAAAAGTTTAAATAAAAAGAAAATTCTTCAAAAAAACACATATGAAATGAATAGACATGAAATAGGTTATGTTTTTTGTGGGAATATATTCATTGTGATAACGTTTTGAGTGATTTTTATAGAATATAGTGTACGAAATAGGAAAATGAACGCATAATTTTTGTGTGGAGAAAGAACGAAAGGGGATTACTATATAGAGTTTTTTTTAAAAAGAGCCTTCTAGTAATCTAGAAGGCTCTGAAACTATAACTTAAGGTGCTTTCGTATAACCTAAGAAGTGGCTCTTCCAATAAGAGTTACTTAGTGAAGCAATTGCTACACCTTTATCTCCAGATTGGATAAATGATCCGCCCCCAAGGTAAATTCCCATATGAGAAGGACCTGCTTTATAAGTGTTTTGGAAATAAATTAAGTCGCCTGGTTGTGGACTTGAAGTTTTCGGTAAGCTGCTCCAATATCCTGCAACACTTTGACGGCTAATGTTATGACCAAATTTCTTAAATACGTGGTAGATGTAACCACTGCAGTCAACACCGTTAGCAGAAGTACCGCCCCAAACGTATGGTACACCTTGCATAGATTTCGCGTATGCAAGTAGAGAAGAAGTGTCACCGCTGTTGTTGCCTGTATTGTTGTTGTTGTTTTGATTGTTGTTATTTTGATTATTATTGTTGTTAGGCTTATCTACTGCACCACCAACTGGTGTTTTAGATAGGAAACGTGTTCCGATATAACCATTTTGGCCATTATAGTTAATTTTACTCCATCCAGAGTTTTCAGAGATTACTTGCACCTTCTGTCCTTGTGAAAGTGCCCCTATGATTCTATAATTTGTACCTTCGCCACTACGTACATTTAGTGCAGAAGCATTAATGTAGTAGTCACCAATTGCACCTTGGTTAGGTTTTTCAGGTTGTTTTGGTTGTTCAGGAGTAGCAGTGCCACCTTTAACGAATTTTACAAACTCGCTACTCACAAAACCAGTTTTTCCTTGGTAATTAACTTTAAACCAGCTACCATCAGATCCAACTACGTTTAATGTTGTACCATTTAACACGCCGCCAATTACACTATGGTAAGCAGCAGGGCCTGTACGAACACGTAGAGACGTTGCGTTAACAACGTAAGTACCACCAGTTTGAACAGTTACGTTATTGTTTTGATTGTTGCCTTGTGAACCGTTTTCGTTAGAACCGCCCTTTGTTACGTAGTCTTTACTTATGTAGGCAGCTTGTCCTGCATAATTGATTTTGAACCAATCTTGAACTTCGCCAACAACTTGTACTACTTGTCCTTTTGTAATAGAAGCTATAGTTGTGTGAGAAGTGCTAGGACCTGTACGAACACGAAGGGAAGATACATTTACTGTATAGTTTCCGCTTGCTGGTTGTACAGTTTGTTGATTCGTATCGTTTGTAGCTCCTGTATTTGCAGAAACACCTGATACGAATTGGCCACTAACGTAACCAGTTTGTCCATTGTGGTTGATTTTCACCCAACCATTTTCTTGACCAATTACGTTTAATGTTTGTCCTTCATACACGCGTCCTGAAACAGAACTAGAAGTGTTAGGAGCCGTACGTACACGTAATACATCGGCAGTAACTTTATTCTTTCCACCTGTTGTACTTACATTGGAATTAGTTGCTCCCTTTTTTGATACAAATTCGCCACTGACAAAGCCAGTTTTTCCATTATGGTTAATTTTGAACCAACCATTTTCTTCGCCAATCACGTCTAATGATTGACCGTTATAAACACGAGAGATGATATCTTGAGAAGTGCTTGATCCTGCACGAACATGTAATACATCAGCATTTACCGTGTAAGATGAATTGTTAGGTGCAGAAGCTTGTACAGTTTGTGTAGCAGCTTTTTGTGTATTTTGTTCCGGGGCAGCTTGCACACTATCAAGTGTAGGGGCTGCTCCTCCTGCTACAGACACTGCCGCAAGACCGGCAAGGTATTTTTTCATAGTTTGTCGATTCCTTTCTGTCTGTAATGTAGTGAAGAAAAATTTACCAACTATTAAAAATTCTAAAAGGCATGTCGATTACTGTCAAGACTTATGCGGGAAACTGAATGTGACAAAAAGATTACAAGAAAAAAATCAAGGCAGGAATTTTTACCTTGATTTTGATTTAAATACATATATTAACATTATAAGGAGTGATAATTATTCGTATTTAAGAAGATGGAGTGTTCGATTTTAAAAGGCTTTGAGAAAATGATTTTTGTATTGTTTTTGTAATGGGGCCAACTTGGCCATCTTGGATCGCAGCTCCATCAAGGTGAGTCATCGGTAAGATTTCAATCGTCGTGCCTGTAAAGAAACATTCATCGGCTTGGTAAACGTCACGAATGCTAAAAAGTTCTTCTTGTACAGGAATGTGAAGAGTATTAGCTAAAGAAAGGACATACTGACGAATAATTCCGTTTAAAATAAGGTGATTGGCCGGATGTGTGTAGAGTGTTCCATTTTTAATTAAAAAGAAGTTGGAACGGCTACCTTCAGTTACAATACCATTTCGTACGAGAAGGGCTTCTTTACAACCTTTGCGTTCAGCTTTCGTAGCAGCTAATACATTTGGTAGTAAATTTAATGATTTAATATCACAGCGAAGCCAGCGAGTATCTGGTTCTGATATAGCACGTACACCATATTCAATCCATAAAGCCGGTCTTTCCTTTTTTGTGATATAGGCATAGATTGTCGGGGGAATGTCATATGAGAATGCATGAGTACGAGCTTGTACACCGCGAGATACTTGCAAATAAATGGTTCCATCTTCGTAGAAATTATTACTTTCAATGAGTTTGTAAAGTAAGGTGATGAGCTCTGCTTTTGAGAAAGGGAGCGATAATTCTATTTCTTCTAGGGAGCGATATAGTCTTGTTATGTGCGGATCTAATAAGTGAAAGTTTCCGTTGTAGAGCCGCATTACCTCGTAGACACCATCTCCAAATTGCAAGCCTCTTTCTTCTAGTTCTATGTATGTTTTTTGTTTTGTTGTATCAATAACTGCATCATTCCAAAGTACAAATCTTTCATATGCCAATTTCCATCCCATCCTTTCGTAAGTACTGAAGTAAGGTGAAACTTTGATTAATCGAGCTATACGGTTAGATCACCCATATGACTTTTGAATCCGGCCAAATTTTGAAGTGGGATTCCTATTGCTAGTTAACGCGGCATAAAATCGCTATAGTAATTTTTATGTAAGTAATACTCTACATATGACGTATATGTATTTGTAAATAATAGGGAAGTAATAGAGATTTATAGCATTTTGTATATACAAATTCGAAAATAAGAAATAAGAATCCTGCCTATAAATAAAAAAAAGCAACATTCATATGGAATGCTGCAAAAGGAGGGTAGCTATCTTTCATAGGGATATCATCTTATTGAAGGTTTTGTACATGAGAACAAAACACTTTAAAAGACAATTAAAAGAAAGTAGAAAACAAACGTTTCGCATATTTCTTTAAGGGATCTTATTGAAGATGAGAGATAAGAAATATGTAGAACCTTGTTTACATATTTTATTATAGAGATGTTTGGTTAATGTGGTGTGAATATTTGGTAAAGGTTATGTAATTTTAAAGTTAATGAATAGGAGAAGAAGGATAGCGGAAAATAAAAAAGAGGCTGAGATTACTCAGCGCTCTTCTTTTCTTCTTTAATAGCTGTTTTTACTTCACCAGTTTTAATCTTGTTACTTTCAGAGAAGCGAAGTAAGTCACCTTCAATGAGTTTGTCTGACATGTTCAATTCATTTTGGGCACGATCAATGAGTGGTTGAGATTCTTCTTTCGGTAATTGTACAACTTCGCCAGTAGCACGGTCGTAGAATGTACTGTTCGTGTACATGTACTTATCTGTAATGAAGCTACCGTCACGAAGAACAACGAATCCTTTATTATCAGGTGAGAATACGTCATGGCCAAATTGAATTTGATTCGTAGAATCTACACCAAGTAAGTTTAGAATAGTTGGTTTAATATCAATTTCACCAGTTGGTTTTGAAATTGTTTTACCTTCTTTTTGACCTGGAACGTGAATAAACATCGGTGTTTTTTGTAAGTTCATATGGTCAAATGCAGTAATTTCTTCTTTTCCTAAGAACTGTGCCATTGCACGGTTATGGTTTTCAGAAATACCATAGTGATCACCGTAGAATACGATCACAGAGTTGTCGTAAATGCCTTCTGCTTTTAGACGCTCAATAAAATGTTTCATTGCTTCGTCTAAATAGCGAGCAGTTACCATGTAACGGTCAAACACGCCATCACCAGAATTATATTCATCGATTAATTTCGTGTTGTCATCATAAGTGAATGGGTAATGGTTCGTTAAAGTAAGGAAGCGAGTATAGAATGGTTGCTTTACTTCTTTTAACATATCGATAGATTGATCAAAGTATTCGATATCTTTTAATCCCCAATTTAATTTTGTTTCTGGCGTAATCTTGTAGTCAAGCTCGTTGTAGTAACGATCATAACCAAGTGCCGGATACATAATGTTACGGTTCCAGAATGTTGCGTTGTTTGCGTGGAATACCGATGTGTGGTACCCTTGCTGACGTAAAATTTCTGGAGTTGCTGTGTATTCGTTGTTACCGTGTGTGAAGAATACAGCACCACGGTCTAGTGGATATAAAGAAGTATCTACTAAGAATTCAGCATCAGATGTTTTACCTTGCCCAGTTTGATGGAAGAAGTTATCAAAGTAATAACTTTCTTTCGTAAATTGGTTTAAGAATGGTGTAACTTCTTGTCCGTTAACTGTTGCGCCAATTAAGAATGTTTGTAATGACTCAAGAGAGACAACAATTACGTTTTTTCCTTTTGCAGTACCGAACATATTTGGATCTGGTTTACTTTGTGTTGTTTTCACATAGTTTTCTGTTTCTTGTAATTTACTACCGTCGGCAAATGCCTTTTGTGAACTTGACTTCGCTTGTAAGCCAAGATCGTATGCTTGGTGTACATATAATCCTAAGTTTTTAACAAGCATAACGCGGTCGAATGAACGTGTTAATAGTTCTGGACGTTCAGCTTCTGCAAACCCTAGGTTTACGAAGAAAATAGCAACTGTTGACACGAAGTATAGAGAACGCATCGGACGTGCTACACGCTCTGTCGGTGCAAAGTTTTTCTTCTTCTTTAATAAGATGAAGAATACGATAATATCCGCAAATGCAAGGATAATTTTGTAGTTAAATAATTCTTTTACACTAGAACCTAAGCTTCCAAAGTTAGAAGTTTGCCCTAGTACTGGTAAAGTAACGAAGTCGTTGTAGAATCCGTAGAACATTACGTTACCAACAAGAATGAACGTTAAAACAAAATTAATTCCAAGTGCTATATAGTTACGTTTTTTTCCTTTTGCAAATAATGCAAGTCCCACAAACAGTAATGATGCTGCTAATGGACTAATGAATAAAATGAATTCTTGCATGAAAGATTCAAGTTTTAAATCAAAGCTTGTGCGTGTAATAATGTAGGTTTTCAGCCATACGGCTAAAGCTACGAATAAAGTGAAACGCACATTTTGAAATTGTGATTTCAAGGTTTCTTTCATTCATTTCCACCCTTTCTCTATCAGGCTTGGTCGATTTTGGAGCGAAAAATGTTAAAATAAAAAATACATAGTTTCTTTTGCCATAATTAGAGCTTCTATATTCACCCATATACGACTTTAACTATGCATACCCTTTTTTGGTTTCTTTTGCTGCTCATAAGTATAACGTCATTTCTGTATTATACAACAAAATTCATTTCTGAGAAACACTATAACATTTTACATTTTTTGTATGTGTTTTGTCACTACCAGAGAAAACTTTATCATTCGTTTATATGTCCGTCAACTAGAAAATATAACAAAGATAGAGAAGAATGTTAAGTGAAAGTGAAAATTTTCATGGTTGAGAAATAAGAAGTGGAAATATGTAATGGTTTGTCTAGAAAACTATTATATGAAGGAAAGGATATGAAAATTAACGAACACTTGTTCTTTTTAAGTTTGTTTGTTAAAATAAAAATTCATTGATAGATTATGTGTAATTTTGATGAACTTTTACTGGTAATATATTGTAGCTTATTTCTTTTAAAAAATAGGGGGGCTTTTACATGAAACAAAAATTTTCAGTTGAAGCGTTTTGGAAAAAAGTAAAGCATGTTGCAAAGCAAGCCGGACAGTCGGTCATTTATGCCAGTTTATTACTGTTTTACGTTTTGCAAAGACCTGATGTTCCAAAGCGGGTGAAAATTATTGTAATTGGAGCACTTGCTTATTTTATTGCGCCGATTGATGCCATCCCAGATTTCATTGCTGGAGTTGGTTATACGGACGATTTAGGGGCATTAACGGCCGCACTAATACAGGCGTCATTATATGTCAATGAAGATGTGAAAGATAAGGCACGAGTGAAGTTGGCAGAATGGTTTGGTTCGGATATAGACACATCATTTATCGATCAGAAATTAGATCAATAGGTGAGAACTGTCATAGAGTGACAGGGCGAACGTAAGCGAGGAAGTGCATTATGCCATCAGGAAAAACGCATACGAAAATAAACTTAATATCCCTTCCGGTTGTTTTGTTTCTGCTCTTTTCGTATGGATTAACAAATTTTGATTTTTTATTAACTTTTGCAATTGGCTTTTTAGTAGGTACTTCATTTTTAACACCTGATTTAGATACGTACAGTAATGCGTATAATAAATGGGGATTCCTGCGTATATTTTGGTATCCGTATAAGAAAGTAATGCCACATCGTTCCTTTCTTACACATACGATTATACTTGGTGATGTAATTCGTATTGCATACATGTTAATCGTATTTTCTCCGTTTTTATTTCTATTAAATGTAATAGCACTGGACGGGAACTTAATAGAAATTGCGAAAAAACATGAGGTGGAAATTAAAACGTTCCTAATGGGAATTGTTGTGGCGAGCACGCTTCACATTATAGCGGATAAAACGAATACGCGCCGAAAGAAAATGATGAGAAAAAAGAAGAAACGAAGAAGATAAAGTGAAACTTTAATCGGTAGGGGCATCCCCCGCTAATTATTAGCTCACACTAATCGGAAAAAGGACACTTGCAATTTGCAAGTGTCCTTTTTTAAACAAACGTTTGTTTAAAGTTAAGCTTTCAGCACTTTAATTCCTTTTACAATGTTCCAGATGAAGTAGTATAAGCTGATGATTCCGCAAATAGCTAAGACAATCATTGCTCCAATTCCAAGTGTTACATCTGGTTGGTCCGATCCGATGCCCATAATTCCTAAAATGGCTACGCCGATAAATGTAGCGATACTTGGAATGATATGTGTCCATAGAGCACGTTTTGCATGTGGCTTTGTTTCAGCATCCCCCACAATCCAAACGATGATTGGGAATAAGATAGGGGCAAATAGTACACTAAAGTATGATAAAGCAGCTAGTATTTTGTTTCCATTCATATATATCACCTCATAAATAATTTCCGTTGTTATACTATTATTATGCAGTAATTTTTACAAGCTTACTATCGATGAACATTACAAGAACGTGACGATTTTGTAAGATTTTTTCTTTAAATAATAAAATTTTCAAAAAAATCTTTTTTTATGGAAAATGCTGTGATAAAGTATAAATGGGATTAGATGAAAACGTTTTCTTGAACGTTTTTTATTTTTAGACTTAAAGGTATGATGACCTGATAGTCTATTGATGAGGTTATTCTATTTAAAAGGGGATTCTTTAGGGGGAGAGAACAATGAACACATGGACACAAGTTTATGATCCGTTCGGTAACATTTGGATTTCGGCAGCAGTCGCACTTATTCCAATCATCTTTTTTTTCTTAGCTTTAGCAGTTTTCCGCATGAAGGGGTATGTGGCAGGGTTTATTACAGTTGTACTTACAATTTTAGTAGCGTTATTCGCTTATAAAATGCCGTTTACGATGGCGATGGCAGCAACTGGATACGGTTTTTTATACGGACTATGGCCAATTGCTTGGATTATCATTATGTCGGTATTTTTGTATAAAATTTCCGTAAAAACAGGTCAATTCGATGTCATTCGTGCATCTGTATTATCTATTACAAATGATCACCGTTTACTCGTTATTTTAATTGGTTTTTCATTCGGAGCATTTTTAGAAGGGGCTGCGGGATTCGGTGCACCAGTAGCAATCACGGCAGCGCTTCTAGCAGGTCTCGGATTAAATCCTTTATATGCGGCTGGTCTTTGTTTAATCGCAAATACTGCACCGGTAGCATTCGGAGCGATGGGAATTCCGATTACAGTTGCTGGACAAGTAACGGGTATTGATCCACATAAAATCGGACAAATGGCTGGACATCAGTTACCGTTTCTATCATTATTTGTTCCGTTCTTCATCGTATTTTTAATGGATGGGTTTAAAGGGGTAAAACAAACGTGGCCTGCGTTACTTGTAGCAGGTAGTTCATTTGCAATTACACAGTTTATTACAGCAACGTTTCTAGGGCCGGAGCTTCCGGATATTACGTCAGCACTTGTAAGTTTAGTGAGTTTAGCGCTGTTCTTAAAAGTTTGGCAGCCGAAAGAAATCTATCAATCTAAACAAGCAAATAGTGAAGTAGCGGCAACAACGACGACATCTATGCCAAAACTCACAATAGGAAAAGTAGTGAAAGCATGGTCTCCGTTCATTATTTTAACGGTTATGGTAGTTGTTTGGAGCCAAAGCTTCTTTAAATCTTTATTTGCTCCAGGAGGCGCTTTAGAAAGTCTTGTATTTAAGTTTGAAGTTCCAGGCTTACACAATTTAGTAATGAAAGCAGAGCCGATAGTAAATAAACCAACGCCTTATGAAGCAATTTTGAAATTAGATGTTTTATCAGCGACTGGAACGGCAATTTTAATTGCTTGTATTATTTCTATCTTTATTTTGAAAATGAGTGCAAAAGATGCAGTAGCGACATTTAAAGAAACGTTAAACGAACTTAAGATGCCAATTCTATCTATCGGATTCGTATTAGGATTCGCATTTATCGCAAACTATTCTGGTCTATCTTCTACATTAGCGCTAGCGCTAGCAGGAACTGGCGGACTATTTCCGTTCTTCTCACCATTCCTAGGTTGGATTGGTGTATTCTTAACAGGATCCGATACGTCAGCGAACGCACTGTTCTCGAATTTACAAGCAATTACGGCGCAGCAAGTTGGCGTATCTGAAGTACTTCTCGTTGCGGCAAATACAACAGGTGGTGTAACAGGTAAGATGATTTCTCCGCAATCGATTGCAATTGCTTGTGCGGCAGTTGGACTTGCCGGAAAAGAGTCGGATTTGTTCCGTTTTACAGTTAAGCATAGTTTGTTCTTCGTTATTATTGTTGGTATTATGACGTATGTACAGGCATATTATTTAACGTGGATGATTCCATAAACAATAAAAGAAATAAACTTTTCATTTTTCAGATTATCGTGTATGATGAGAAAGTATTGAAAATTAAATCAGTGAGAAACTAGGGGTGCCTAACGTATGCGTAGGCTGAGAGAGAAGCGCGTGAACTTCTTAACCCTTTGGACCTGATCTGGCTCGTACCAGCGTAGGGAAGTTAGCGGCTTTACATAATGATGTCTTTTATGAGCCAGGTCCTTATTTTTTTATGGACCTGGCTCTTTTTATGGAAGATGCGCAAATTGGTAATACCAACAGTAGTGGATAGGGTTGTTCAACAAGTAATCAGTCAAGTGCTTGGTCCAATATTTGAAAAACAATTTAGCGAATCTAGTTACGGCTTTAGACCAGGGCGAAGTTGTGAAATGGCAATTATAAAAAGCCTAGAATATATAAATGATGGATATGGCTGGATAGTAGACATCGACCTTTCTTTGAATAGTATTTGGAATGAGCTTGGATACTGTGGGATCTCACTAGAGTCCAAAACATAGCCACAACCTCGCGTATGAGTATTCAATGATTGCCTTCACCTAAGCTGCCCTCCCACCACTATGAGAGGTAAGTGAAGGAAACCGATACAGCTTGTGCGTATGCAGTGCATTTTGGTCTGGGGCACAGTCTTTTAACGTGGTCGAACTACAGGAGGAGTAAGCGTATTCCCGATGGATCCATTTCCATACTTCCATTATCTAGGGAAATCCCCCAGTATCCAAGACTAAATTTTACCCATACATCATTTTTTTGATGTAGCTCTTGAAGATAAAAACTATTTAATTTTCAAGGAACAGTTATTAACTTAAAACTTATTATACGAGGAGGGTGTATCA
>NZ_JAEHBO010000287.1:0-235 GCF_016483575.1 Bacillus cereus group sp. N12 | reverse complement strand
AGTGAAAATAATAACTGATTAATCCTGATATATTGTTATCACAGAAATAATCTCTAAAGGAAAAAGTGGTAATAGTTTAAAATTGACGATTTATATGTAATTACAAAAAAAAGTTGAAGAAAGTATAGAGAAAAACTTGAGAGCTTTTAAGAGTTCAGAGCCACTGTAGGACCTAGCTTTTGTCCTCATGACGAATCCAAATAATGGACAGATTTTATCTATGGCAGGCAAAAAG
>NZ_JAEHBO010000286.1:0-235 GCF_016483575.1 Bacillus cereus group sp. N12 | reverse complement strand
TTAGGACACGGCGTAAAATTTTTCCGACTGTCGTTTTCGGCAGTTCATCTCTAAACTCATATACTTTCGGCACTTTATAAGCCGCTAAATATTTACGCGCAAACTGGTTTAATTCTTCCTCAGAACACTCCGCACCTTCTTTTAACACAACAAATGCTTTAACTGTCTCTCCCCTGTACGGATCGGGAACTCCAATCGTCACCACTTCTTGCACTTTTTCATGCTCATATAATAC
>NZ_JAEHBO010000285.1:0-235 GCF_016483575.1 Bacillus cereus group sp. N12 | reverse complement strand
TTATATAACTCTTCAAGTGGCACTACTTCTTCGTGTGCTGCGATTTGTAATACGCTATCAGCAGAAGTGTAAACGATTAAAGATCCTGTTTCCATTTGTTCTTGACCAAGTTCATCAAGAATCTCAGTTCCAGAAGCTGGTTTATTACCGATAATTTTACGACCTGTTTTTTCTTCTAATTCATCAAGTAATTCTTTTGGGAATCCTTCAGGGAACACTTGGAATGGTGTATCAA
>NZ_JAEHBO010000284.1:0-235 GCF_016483575.1 Bacillus cereus group sp. N12 | reverse complement strand
ATCATGGAAAGCTTTAGAGCAACTTTATAAAGATGGTCGTGTGCGCGCTATTGGCGTGAGTAATTTCCATATTCACCATTTGCAAGACGTATTTGAAATTGCTGAAATTAAGCCTATGGTTAACCAAGTGGAATACCATCCACGTTTAGCACAAGAAGAATTGCACACTTTCTGTAAAGAGCATGGTATTCAGCTTGAAGCTTGGTCACCATTAATGCAAGGACAACTACTAGAT
>NZ_JAEHBO010000283.1:0-235 GCF_016483575.1 Bacillus cereus group sp. N12 | reverse complement strand
GGGAAGTGGCTCAGCTTGGTAGAGCACCTGGTTTGGGACCAGGGGGTCGCAGGTTCAAATCCTGTCTTCCCGATATTGTTTTTGGGGCCTTAGCTCAGCTGGGAGAGCGCCTGCCTTGCACGCAGGAGGTCAGCGGTTCGATCCCGCTAGGCTCCACCATTAGTTCTTTGAAAACTGAACGAAACAAACAACGTGAAACGTCAATTTTTATTTTTAGATGCTAGACAAACTAACT
>NZ_JAEHBO010000282.1:0-236 GCF_016483575.1 Bacillus cereus group sp. N12 | reverse complement strand
TGTTAAAACTTTGTGATTCTTTAAAAGTTTATTTTGTTTATGTGTATCCTGCCATTAAATAATCCTTTGTAAATTTAATATCATTTACATTTTATTTTCCATCATAAATTATTAAACCAATAATTCAAAAAATTCATTATAAATAAAAACTAATTATATAAAAATAATATAAATGATAACAATATCATAAACACAACTAAAAATACGAAGAAATATAGTTTCAAAAAAAACATCAA
>NZ_JAEHBO010000281.1:0-236 GCF_016483575.1 Bacillus cereus group sp. N12 | reverse complement strand
CCTGTTGTTCCTGTTATTCCTTTTTTTGCTTTAGCTCGTTGTGTTCCTGTATCTCCTTTGTTACATTGTCGTCCTTGAGGGCCTGTAGCACCAGTTGCCCCCGTGTTACCTTGAACACCTTTGGGTCCAGAAGGTCCAGTAGGTCCAGTAGGTCCACCAGAAGGTCCCGTAGGTCCGGTAACTCCTATACCCGTCGCACCTGTAGCGCCTGGGTTACCGCTGTCTCTTATACGCGG
>NZ_JAEHBO010000280.1:0-236 GCF_016483575.1 Bacillus cereus group sp. N12 | reverse complement strand
CTCCCCCGCCCCCGCCGCCCCCCGCCCCCCATGTCTGTCTCGGGGTGACGGCGCCGTCAGGTCGCTAGTGACCTCAAGGCGGTCAAGGTAACACGGGGGCTACCGGACCTCAAGGGGCTCAAGGTAACACAGGCGCTACCGGGCCTCAAGGTGGTCTATGTAACACGGCGGCTACGGCTGGAAAACGAACTAGAGGTGGTCGGGGGTCGTCGGGGGGTAGGGGAGCGGGGGGGGGG
>NZ_JAEHBO010000279.1:0-236 GCF_016483575.1 Bacillus cereus group sp. N12 | reverse complement strand
AACAATAGGGAGAATTGAAGAAATTTCATTTTTTAGTACATCACTTCAAGAGGAACTTACACTTCTTGTTTATTTACCAGTAAATTACACACCTCTCCATAAGCATACGGTTGTTATTGCACAAGATGGTAGAGATTATTTTCAGCTTGGTAAAGCGCACCGTGTAATTGAGCGTCTTCGTGAAACTGAAGAAATCGACCGTACAATTATTGTCGGTATTCCATATAAAAATGTAC
>NZ_JAEHBO010000278.1:0-237 GCF_016483575.1 Bacillus cereus group sp. N12 | reverse complement strand
TCTACTTCCACTCGGTCCACCCCCAGGACCTGCTGCTCCTGTCTGGCCAGTTGGACCTGGAGGGCCTCCTGAAGGTCCAGTTATCCCTGTTGGACCTGTTATTCCTGTCGTGCCTGTAATCCCTTGACCTGTTGCTCCTGTTGTTCCCGTACTTACACTCGGTCCCTCTGTCCCTTGGATTCCTTGCACTCCATGAATCCCTTGTGGACCTGTTGCTGCCGCTAACCAGTCCCCTCC